>JACXUD010000255.1 GCA_014764025.1 Campylobacterota bacterium
AAAAAATTATTGACCGGAGAGCTTCTCTTTGAGCAGACGTTCAAAAAGATCGGGGTACCTCTCTTTGAGTTTTTGGAGCTTCTCGACGTTTTGCTCTTGCGAATCGACGTAAGCTTTGAACTTTTGTTAGCGCTCTTCGGCCTCGGCACTCTTTTTGGCCGCCTCTTCATCTATCGTCGTCTTACTCTCTTCGACTTTTTGAGCCGTCGTATTGGCATCGGATTGAGTCGGTGCAACAAGAGGTATGAGAGGAGCACTTGACGGGTTTACGCTGATGTTGACGACTTTGGGAGCCGATTTTTCACCGTTTGCTTTGACATAAGGGCACCTTTGGCAAAGAGATCAAGCATCTTCTCCTCTTTTTTGCCGAACGGATTGAGCGAAGAGAAAAATGAGCTCGCTTTGCTCATGATCCCTTCGTCATCCTCTCTTTTGGTTTTGCTTTTAAAGAGGAGCTTGTTAAGTGATTTGTAGGCATCCTCTTTGCTGTTTTCACATGCCTTGAATACCAAAGAGTCCGCTTTTAAGAGAGCATCGCCGTAGAGGTCGCCAAAGCGTTTCTCTTTGGATTGCA
Source organism: Campylobacterota bacterium (assembly GCA_014764025.1). GTDB lineage: Bacteria > Campylobacterota > Campylobacteria > Campylobacterales > Sulfurimonadaceae > JACXUD01. The sequence goes on from JACXUD010000255.1 coordinate 575, forward strand.
GTGATATAAGAGCGGGCTGCATATCCTCTTCAACGCCGTTGGAGGGCTTTAAAAATGCGATGACGAGATTGCGTGTGCGTTTGAGTTGATCGATCCACTCCGAGAGTTTTGCCGCTTTGGCGTCGATCTCGTTAGGCAAGTTGGCTTCGCTCAAAGCTAAAGAGTCCTTGAGTTGGAGTTTTGCGTTCTCGATCTGCTCATCTTTATCTACGCCGGCACAGACAAGGTTCTCTTTTTTGGTGAAAGTGGTGCTCACGAAAGAGAGGTTGCTAGAGACCTGCATAAGCGATTCGATCTTCGCATCGATCTTCTCTTCGCCGCTTCTTGTCTCTACGGATGTTTGGTTCGTAAGGCTGGTCGATACGTTTGAGAGGATCGAGGCGCTTAGATTCGAGAGCGCCTCTTGGCGGTCTTTGCCGCACGCCTCATAGCCATACGAGAGTGAAGCAAGAAAGAGCAAACTAGCTGTTGCAATCCATATTTTCATCATTGAGACCTTTAAGAAAAATTGCCTGATTTTACAAGAAGTTCTTTAGAAGACGGCTTAAGAGAGTGCTTTGCTATAATTGCGCTCATGAAATACTTTTTAGAGATCAATAAAGGGGTGCAGTATATGCTGCTCGCCTCGCTTCTTTTCGCCTTTATGGGGGCGTTTGCCAAACTTGCCAGCGAACATATGAGCTCGCTGGAGGTGGTCTTTTTTAGAAACCTTTTCGGTGTGCTCATCATCGGAACGGCAATACTCAAAAAACCGATGAAGCATCAAGGCGGCAAGCCTTGGCTGCTCTTTTTTCGCGGCTTCATGGGCTTTAGCGCGCTGCTTGCTTTTTTTTACAACATCGCCAATATCCCTTTAGGCGATGCGATGACCTGGTCGAAGACCTCACCTATCTTTACGGCGCTCTTTGCTTGGTTCTTTCTAAGCGAGCAGCTCAGCAAAAAGGCGTGGTTCGCGGTCTTTATAGGCTTTATAGGTATCGTATTCATCACACAGCCAAGCGGCATCGGCTTTAGCAAATATGACCTTTTGGGGCTCTTTAGCGGCGTGGGGGCAGCACTTGCCTATACATCGATAAGAGAGCTTAAAAACTACTACGACACGCGGGCGATCGTCCTTTCATTTATGGGTGTGGGAACAGCCGGGCCACTTGTGCTGTTCGGAGTTTCAGAGTATTTTCACATGCCGGAACTTGATTTCATGCTAGGTGAGTTCGTCATGCCGGAGGGTGTTGTTTGGTTCTACGTGATCGCTATGGGTGTTATAGCGACACTCTCGCAGACGCTGATGACAAAGGCTTATGCCCATACGCAAGCGGGCGTCATCGGGGCGGTGAGCTATACGAATATCCTTTTTGCCATTATGGTCGGGGTCGCTATGGGTGACGCACTGCCGTCGCTAGAGATGATATTGGGTATTGCACTTATCGTATCGGCAGGGGTGATGGTCGCTAAGACAAAGTGAGCTGATATTTTCTCCCCTATTTTTAAATAGGGGAAGCTTCAGGGGATTGCAAAGGACTTGAGTCCTTGCCACGATAGGGGCATTGCTCCTATCGTGCATAACATAAGGGCACCTCTAAAAACTCTACGCGGCTTTAGCTTTAGGAGATTTTTGCTTAAGTCAAGGCGACGCGAAGAGCCATAGCTAAAGCTACGGC
>JACXUD010000256.1 GCA_014764025.1 Campylobacterota bacterium
GAGAGCTTTTGAAGATGCTTCTCTTCAAGCGAGTTCACCAGATCATCCACCACGCGTTTGTAGCTCTCTAGATGCTGTCGATAAAAATCGTTGCTCACCATAACGTTACCGCTGCATTTTGGAAAACCAAGCTCTAAAAGCATCTCGTTAAGTCTCATCATCGGCTCTTTGAAAAGCTCTAGCTCTTCACCCTCTTTGATGATCAAAGCGTTGTCTTGATCGGTTTTGAGTGCCTGTTCAAAACGCCCCTCACTCCCCATGACCATCAGAGCACAACGATCTTGCAGCTCTTTTGGCATAACCATGTTAAAGACTTTTTTATAGATCTTCAGATTGAGAGTTGAGACGAGCTTCGTGATATAGCGAAGCTTTACACCCTTAGCACGAAGCAAAACGATTATGTTTTTTACATCCTCTTGAATATGTTTCAGATCTTCGATAGTCGTTGCACGGTCCACCTGAACTGCCACAAGATGCGAATGGTTGGCAAAATAACTCAAAAGATCGATCTGTTCAAGTATCCCCGCGACACGATCGTTTTGCATCACTACCAAACGTTTGATCTCTTTGTGCGTCATGAGAAGCAGCGCATTGAATAGAAAGTCGTTGATGTCGATACTGACGATCGGGCGGTCTGCAATATCGTTGATAGATGAGTGAACGTCACGATCGGCCAATAAAACACGCTCTTTGAGATCGGTATCGGTGACTATGAAGTACTCACCTTCACGTTTTACGATGATGACGCTTGATTTATATTCGACCTGTTTTTTGAGAGCTTCGTAGATAGAGAGAGTCGGTACGACCACACACGCTTTATGCAGAAATATATCGCTGACACGCGACATCAAAAAGGGTGTCATGTCGCCTCCGGCATCATACTCTTTAAGATGTTGATGGCGGGTAACGAAATCTTGCAAAAAGTAGCTTTGTACCCGTTTGTCTTGAAGAAGCTCCAAGAAGTCATCTTTTTTGATCTCGTAACAGATAAGATCCTCTTCGACGATGAACTTGCCGCTCGTACTGCCGTAGATAAGTGCATCCCCATCAAAACTATCACCCTCGGAATAGACATTGTGGAGTTCGTTTTCGATATATTCGGCTACTGAGCCTTTAATGATGATGTAAAAAGCGATTGAAGGCAGGTTTTTGGAGATAAGAACCGTCTCTTTGGTATAGTAGGCGATATCGATTTTGCCCATAAGATTATCAAGCGTTTGAGGACTTAATAGCTCAAAAGGGTGAATAGACTCGATTAACTTACGTTGATCTAATATACTCAAAAGTAGCTCCTAAAGCTTTGGCATGTGAAGATATTTTCACATGCCGAAATTGAATGAAAAATTGTCTTAAATGGGCTCGTAAGCCCATAATGTTAGTGCTCTACGGCACCCTCTGCACCGATACCCGTTTGGCTTCTGATGTTTTGTGCTTCAAAGGCCTCTTGCTCATCTTTTGCAGATTGAGATTTGTCGGTGATCGAGAAGAACCAGATACCGACAAATGCGATTGTTACGGAGAACAATGCCGGATATTTGTACGGGAAGATAGCCTCTGCATTTTTCAAGATATCAACCCATACGATAGGGCCAAGAACAACCAGCAAGATCGCCGTAACAAGACCTAAAGTACCGCCGATGACTGCACCGCGTGTCGTGAGTCTTCTCCAGTACATTGAGAGGAAAAGGATCGGGAAGTTAGCAGACGCAGCGATCGCAAACGCAAGACCGACCATGTATGCGATGTTTTGTTTCTCAAATGCAATACCGAGCAAGATCGCGATAATGCCGAGTGCGACCGTAGCCATTTTCGATACTTTCATCTCAGTGATTGAATCGACATTCCCTTTTTTGAATACAGACGCATACAAGTCGTGGCTGATCGCCGAAGCACCCGCAAGTGTAAGACCCGAAACAACCGCTAGGATCGTAGCAAACGCAACCGCAGAGACAAACCCTAGGAAGAAGTCGCCGCCCACTGCATGTGAAAGGTGGATAGCCGCCATATTGTTACCGCCGAGGATCGGTTGTCCGCCATCGATCGCAGCTTTTGCAGCGTCAAGATATTGTGGATTTCCAAGAACCATAACGATCGCACCAAAACCGATGATGAACGTAAGGATATAGAAGTATCCGATGAAACCTGTCGCGTAGAATACCGATTTACGAGCCTCTTTCGCATCGCTTACCGTAAAGAATCGCATAAGGATGTGTGGAAGACCCGC
>JACXUD010000257.1 GCA_014764025.1 Campylobacterota bacterium
AAAGAGGGGTATGAGACCACTACCGATCTTCGTGAGGCCGATCTGATTTTGATCAATACCTGCTCGGTAAGAGAGAAGCCGGTTCAGAAGCTTTTTTCGGAGCTCGGTCTCTATAACAAAAAGAAAAAAGATGGTGCGAAGATAGGCGTGTGCGGCTGTACGGCGTCGCATCTGGGCAAGGAGATCATCAAAAAGGCTCCTTATGTGAGTTTTGTGCTCGGGGCAAGGAACGTATCAAAGATCGCAGACGTACTTCATCGTGAGAAAGCGGTCGAGATAGATATCAACTACGACGAGAGCGAGTTTGCTTTTAAAGATTTCCGCTCATCCCCTTACAAAGCCTATATCAATATCTCGATAGGGTGCGATAAGGCGTGTACCTTTTGTATCGTTCCCAAAACACGCGGCGAGGAGATCTCGATCCCTCCTTCGCTGATCTATAATGAAGCAAAAAAGGCCGTAGAGGCGGGTGCCAAAGAGATCTTTCTCTTAGGGCAGAATGTCAACAACTACGGCAGACGCTTCTCTAGCGACGAAGAGAGGTGCAACTTCACTCAGCTCTTGCAGCAATTGAGTAAAATCGACGGTTTAGAGCGCATCCGTTTCACATCACCGCATCCGTTTCACATGGATGATGCCTTCTTAGAAGAGTTCGCAAACAATCCGAAGATATGCAAATCGATGCATATGCCTCTGCAAAGCGGTTCTACGAAGGTGCTTAAAGATATGAAGCGCGGCTACACCAAAGAGTGGTTCTTGAACCGCGTAGAGAAGCTACGCTCTATCTGTCCGAATGTAAGCATCAGCACCGATATCATCGTAGCATTCCCCGGAGAGAGCGATGAGGATTTCGCCGATACGATCGATGTGATGAAGAGAGTGCGTTTTGATCAGATCTTCTCGTTCAAATACTCGCCGCGTCCACATACGGAGGCAGAGAGCTTTACGAATACGGTCGATCCGGAGGTGGCCTCCGAGCGTTTGACCTACCTGCAAAATCTGCATACCCAGATAATTGATGAGAAGAATGCCGAGCTTCTGGGCAATATCTATAGCGTCTATTTTGAAGAGCTTCTAGCCGATGGGTTTGTGAGCGGACGCAGTGACAACAACATCATCATAAAGGTCAAAGGCTCCGAAGAGCTGCTTGGAGCCTTTAGAGATGTGAAGATCACGACGATCGGAAGGACGATTCTTGGCGGTGAAGTTCTCTCTTAAGCACCTTGCGCGCTCCGCGGCCCTGGTGATCGTGCCTCTTATCGGTGCGACCTTCATTCGATTGCTTTATGCTACGAACAAAAAGGTTTTCCACTCCCCAAAGAGTATTCCTGCCGATCCGACCATCTTCGCCTGTTGGCACGGCGAGCTGCTGATGCTGCCCTATCTGTATAGCTTCTATAGAAAAAAACCTCATGCAAAAGTCCTTATATCAAGCCATTTTGACGGAATGCTGATCTCAAAGGCGATAGAGCACTTCGGGCTTGATACGATCGCAGGCTCATCGAACCGCAATGCCGCGAGAGCTCTGATAGAAGCGATCCGCACCATCAAAGAGGGGTATGACATAGGCATCACCCCCGATGGCCCCAAAGGGCCCCGCCACGAAGTTGCGGATGGTATAATTGTGATGGCGCAAAAGACGGGTGCGAAGATCGTGCTTGTAGAGATCAAGCCTACACGATATTGGCAGCTCGATAGCTGGGATAAGTTTACGGTTCCAAAGCCCTTCGGAACGCTTCACTACTACTCGACCGAGCCGATCGACGTGAGCGATATGGAGCTAGAGGAGGCAAGAGAGATGATAAAAAGGGGGCTTTTGGCACATGAAGTTTAAATCTTTGATCCTATTTGCTTTAGCGACTATCGTGCTGATGGGGGGCTATTTTTTGACGCACCCCTCTTACGAGAAGTCTATCCGTGCAAAGTACTACTATGAGATAGGCGAGTATCAAGAGGCGTACGACCTTGCCAAAGAGGCCTTTAGCATAGATCTCTACAACCGCATGGCTTCCACGATCATGGCGCAGTCGCTCACTTCGCTCAAATACGTCGCCTACATAGAGGATGCGAAAAAGTATATGCAAGAGCTCTCTAAGATAGCAAATCGGGAGTATATCGAGGATGCCGACAAGGCAAAGATACGTACGATATGCGAGATAATGCTTGGCTCCTATATTAAGCTTGCACCAAG
>JACXUD010000005.1 GCA_014764025.1 Campylobacterota bacterium
AGAAAATACAAAAAACTACATGGAGAATTTACAAAAAAACAAAACAAAAATAGCGAACTTCTTTCAGCATCCAAGTGTTAGATATGCTAGCTGATTTTCAGATTATTTGATGGGGGAGTAATAAAGAAAATAAACTAAAATCTTTTAAAGTTGGAGTGAAGCATTTTATTTTAAGAGAAGAGGTTCTTAGGTATATTGATGAAAATAGTTGTGTGTCACTTTGATTGTTTGAAAGTTCGTAAAATAGGGAATTTGTAATAAATAAAAAAAGTGGTAGCCCCGGCCGGAATCGAACCGGCACTCCAGTGGAACGCGATTTTGAATCGCGCGCGTCTACCAATTCCGCCACGGAGCCATTTTTATTGTTTTAACAATGAATTTTATATAAGTTGTGTACCTTTTTTGTGTACCTAATATTTCTTAAAGCCTTATTTATGGGCTTTAGTGCCTATAACACTATGGATTTTGAATCCGTCGTGTCTACCATTTCACCACACTGGCATGAGGAGTGGAAGTATAATTGTTTCAAACTTAAAATAGCGTAAATATCGTTTCGATTATCGGTAAAAAAAAGATGAAAATTGACGATATCGGGTTAATGGAACTCTTTTTGCTGAATTTAAATCAGTGAAACAAGTCACAAAATAGATGGAGGTGCGATATGAGAATCACTTCGAGCATGTACTACAAGACTCTCTATGCAGATAGCAATAGTCAGATTAACCAAAAGATGTTTGACGTCAATAAACAGATCGCTTCGGGTCTTGCTATTCAATATGCAAGCGATGACGTCTCTGCATTTACCGAGACGATGCGCTTGGACAACGAACTTGTGACGATCAGACAGATCAAAAAGAGTACTGAGAGCGGTTATAAAATTTCAAATCAAACCGATGTCATCCTCAATGATTTTGAGGAGTCTATAGGGCGTATGCGCACTCTATTGATACAATCTGCAAGTGATACAAACGACACTCTCTCGCGTAGTGCGATTGCCGCCGAGATGCGCGGTTTGGAGGAGCACTTCAAAAATCTTGCCAATACTTCGATAAACGGGCAGTACCTCTTTTCGGGTTCGGCGATCGATGTAAAACCTATTAACGACGACGGTACCTATAACGGCAACAACGTAGGGCTAAAGGCATTCGTCGGCTCGCACAACGAACAGCAGTATAATCTAAGCGGTGCCGATCTCTTCTTGGGCGAAGAGGTTCTGCGTAAACGCGAGATCGTCTCCAACGTCGTGAATTTCAACCTCTCCTCTGCATACGCGGATTTTACCTCTGCAACCGCATCGGCGGCAAAAAGAGCAGTGGTTTCAAGCGATACGATCCGCGATATGATGGGAGATAGCGATAACGTTGTCGATACCGTGAATGCGAAACATATCTTCTATCTGCGCGGTACCAAAACGGACGGCGAGTCGTTCAATGCAAAAATTGCCATGCGTGACGATGAGACGATAGATGACCTTTTAAAACGTATCGGTGATGCATTCGGGAACAAACCTGATCTTCAATTCGTGAATGTGTCGCTCAACGGCAACGGCGAGATCGTTATCCAAGACAAAGTAAACGGTTCAAGCAAGCTTGACTTTCATCTTGTAGGTGCGACCGACTACAACTATGCGGGTGTGGGCGTGAACAGTGCCGACGTCACCAATATCACTGCGCTCGATTCGGGAGAGAGTAACTTTGACAAGATCATACTGGGTACATCGACGGCAGCAAATCCAAACCTTTTTGTCAAAGAGTTTATGCGCTTGGGTCAGAGCCCTGCAGCGGGCGGTGCAACCAATATAAGAGCGCTGAACTACGATATGGTCGAGTTCGACAAAAACGGGGCTAAACTCTCCGCCAACGTGCCTCAAGTGCTCAAAGACGGCAACGCTTTTGCTACGGCCTCTACAAAGCTCTCGGAAGTGGCCGATCTCTCAAAAGGCACGGCAGGAACGCTTGACGGCACACAGTTTACCCTTAGCGGCTTGGATGTGAACGGCACGGCTTTCAAAGTTCAGATCGACTTGCAAGCAGGCGGCTCTACATTCTCGTTGGATGGGGGTGTGACCAACTACTCCATCTTCAACGTAGGCACCCCAAGAAGCGCCGTAGCAGCGGACGATATGACCTATAAACAGCTGATGGATGTCGTGAATATGGCACTTACGGACTCATACCCGCTAACGACGAACGACCCAAATACCTATGATGCGGCCGTAACGAATGCAGATAATGCGGGAAACCTCTATTTGAGTTATGACGGCAAAATTCAGTTTGAACAGAGAAACGCCTCATACACCAAAGCAACATTGGCTATTTATGACTCGAACAGCGGCGATTTTAGTGCAGACGCATCCGTTATGACCTTTAACTCTAATAAAGCGCTCACGATCCAAGACCCTAAAACAGATTTCTTTAAAACACTCGATCAGATCATTACGGCGGTAGAGAACCATCAAAACTACCCTGATGCCGACTCGGCGGATGCCTTAAGTGTGGGTATTCAAAACGCGATCTCGATGGTTGATTCGCTTCAAGACCACATCTATAAAGCGCACGCATTGGTGGGGGCGCGTTCGAACTCACTTACAAAAGCAATGGAGAGAACCGATCTGTTAGAGGTCAGCACGATGTCGCTTCGATCATCGGTGGTCGATACGGATCTTGCCAAAGCCTCATTGACGCTAACACAGCTTACCACAAACTATCAAGCGATGCTTTCGACGGTGGGAAAAGTATCAAAACTGAGTCTGCTCAACTATATTTAACTCTAAGAGGGCATTTCGCCCTCTGATATTGCACGTTGCAATACTCTTTTTCTCTTGGAACGTTTTTGGCTATACTTCACTTTTAATCAATACTCAAAGGTCTGTACGGTTTGAAAGATACGCTCTATATTATTATTGCAGGACTTTTTATCTATCTAGGTTTTGCCACCATACTCGGAGATAGTGCACTTATGGGGAGCTTCGGTGCCGATTTTGCGGCATATAATCATCTCTTTTTCGGTTATATCTCTTACATCTATATATTTCTTCTGCTCATACCGCTTTTCTATTTTTATCGCCACAGTGATTTTGATATGAGGACGACGGAGATTCTGCTTTCGACCTTCTTGCTTCTCTTTACCCTCCTGCTTTCGCAAGCGATGCTGGTCGAGGATGAGTTGCGAGGAAGGCTCGGCGGTGATTTTGCCGATCTGCTCTCGCCGTATATCGGTACGTTCGGTCTTTGGGTATTGTGGTCGATCCTCTTTTTGGTTTCGACGCTTATTCTGCTCGATAAGAGTGCAAGCGAGGTCGCAAAGATAGCAATTCAAAAGTTGACACCTTTTTTTGAGCCACAAGAAAAAGCCGTTTCACATGCCAAAAGGGAGCAGGAGAATCCAAAAGAGCCGACAAATACGAAAAGTAAGCGAAGAGAGGCTCCTTTAGTTGAAGAAGAGTCTTCTGCCCAGGAGAGTGAAGAGGACCCGTTTGCTAAAATCGCTGATAGCTTCTTTGGTGAAGCGGATGAGCAAAAGGATGATTTTGCATGGAGCGTTGTCGATCAAAAAGAGGCTCCTATAAGAATCAAAAAAGTCGATGAGAAGGGTCAAAGAGAGCTTGATATAAATGAGCCTGTTGAAGATTCACATGCTAAAGAGGAGGAGCCCCAACCGCATACCATCGTAGAACTTGCCAACAGAGTGAAGCAAAAAAAGGGTGCCGTCATCGTCGATGAGCTTGAAGAGAATACAAAACTTCTCGAGAGCATCGAGAAGGGAAGCAGTGAAAAACCAAAGAATTTTAAGCTTCCCTCTTTGGATTTTTTGCAAAAAGCCGAAGCTAAATCTATTACGCTTGATGAGAGCGAAATCGATGAAAAGATCAAATATCTTATCGATAAACTGGCACACTTTAAAATAGAGGGTGACGTCGTTCGTACCTATGCGGGGCCTGTCGTTTCGACTTTTGAGTTCAAGCCTGCCGCAAATGTTAAGGTCTCAAAGATACTCAACCTTCAAGATGACCTTGCAATGGCGCTCTCGGCACAGACTATCCGTATTCAAGCACCCATTCCGGGCAAGGACGTAGTGGGAATCGAGATACCAAACGACACGGTCGATACGATCTATCTGCGTGAGATTTTAGAGAGCAAGCTCTTTAAAGAGTCGGCCTCACCTCTGACGATGGCACTTGGAAAAGATATCGTCGGCAAGCCTTTCATTACCGATCTTAGAAAACTCCCGCATCTGCTTATAGCAGGAACGACGGGAAGCGGAAAGAGTGTGGGTATCAACGCAATGATCCTTTCGCTTTTGTATAAAAATTCGCCGGACCAGCTTCGTCTTTTAATGATCGATCCGAAGATGCTTGAGTTCTCCATATACAATGACATACCGCATCTTCTAACTCCTGTCATCACAAAACCAAAGCAAGCGATTGTAGCGCTTAGTAACATGGTGGCGGAGATGGAGCGCCGATATACGCTCATGAGCCAAAATAAGACCAAAAATATAGAGAATTATAACCAAAAGGTCAAAGAGGAGGGCGGTGAGCACTTCCCTTATATCGTAGTTATTATTGACGAGCTTGCAGACTTGATGATGACGAGCGGTAAAGATGTGGAGTACTCTATCGCACGTCTTGCGCAGATGGCAAGAGCATCGGGTATTCACCTTATCGTAGCAACCCAACGCCCATCCGTGGATGTTGTTACGGGACTTATCAAGGCCAACTTGCCATCGCGTATATCGTACCGTGTAGGGCAGAGAGTCGATAGTAAGATCATTCTGGATCAGCAGGGTGCTGAGTCGCTTTTAGGGCGCGGCGATATGCTCTTTACCCCTCCGGGCGCTACGGGGCTTGTTCGTCTTCATGCACCGTGGAGCACAGAAAAAGAGATCGAGAAGATCGTTGATTTCATTAAATCTCAGCGTGAGCCGAACTACGATAAGAGCTTTTTATTAGAGGAGAGTGAACTCTCAGGCAGCGGCGGTTCAAACGAGATATATGAAGAGTTGGACCCTCTTTATGATGAGGCAAAGAGTGTTATTCTGCAAGACCGCAAAACATCCATATCCTATCTGCAAAGAAAATTGCAGATAGGTTACAACCGTTCTGCCCGCGTGATAGAACAGCTTGAAGCCGAGGGGATATTATCGGCTCCAAACTCCAAAGGAATACGTGAAATACTCTAAGTATGTTACGATTTATGGCATGTGAAAAATTCTGTGTGCTACAAATATCTACATATTTTTTAAAAAATTAAATAATTGTGTGTAAAAAAGAAACACCAATGATATGAAGCTCATTTCTTAAGTTATAATTTTCAAAATTTAATTGACAGGAATGACAATGGCATTTATTGAAGAATATAGAGCTCATGTTGCTGAGAGAGCAAAACTTGGTGTTCCACCACTTCCACTTACTGCAGATCAAACTGCAAAAGTTATTGAGATGATCAAAGCAGGCGAAGGCGACACTGCTGAGAATCTTGACCTTCTTTTTAACCGTGTTTCTCCGGGTGTTGACGATGCGGCATACGTAAAAGCGGCATTTTTAAAAGATGTAGCACTTGAAAATACTCAAGTTGCTTCAATCGCACCGGAAAAAGCTATCGAAGTTATGGGTGAGATGCTTGGCGGCTACAACGTTAAGCCTATCATTGAAGGTCTTAGTTCAAAAAATGCAGCTGTTGTAGAGGCTTCTATCAAAGCACTCAACAACACACTTCTTGTTTATGATGCATTCAACGATGTAGAAGAGCTTCACAAAGCAGGCAATGCTGCTGCTACGACCGTAATGAACTCATGGGCAAATGCTGAGTGGTTCACTTCACGCCCGGCACTTCCGGAAGAGATCACAGTAACGGTATTCAAAGTTCCTGGCGAGACGAATACGGATGACCTTTCACCGGCTTCAGAGGCGTTCACACGTTCTGATATCCCGCTTCACGCAAACTCTATGCTACGCGCTAAGATGGAGAACCCGCTTGAGACTATCAAAGAGCTTAAGAAAAAGGGACACACTGTCGCTTATGTAGGTGACGTTGTAGGAACCGGTTCTTCAAGAAAATCTGGTGTTAACTCTGTTCAATGGCATATGGGTGAAGATATCCCGGGTGTTCCAAATAAACGTACTGGCGGTGTCGTAATCGGCGGTATCATTGCTCCTATCTTCTTCGCTACATGTGAAGACTCGGGCGCACTTCCGTTAGAGATGGATGTTACACAGATGGAGAACGGTGACGTTATCACTATCTATCCATACAAAGGTGAAGCACATAAAAACGGCAAATGTATCGCTACATTCAAACTAAACCCAAATACGATCGTTGACGAAGTACGTGCAGGCGGACGTATCCCACTTATCATCGGACGCGGTTTGACTGCAAAAGCTCGCTCTGTTCTTGGTATGAAACCTTCAGAACTCTTCATCGCTCCTGAGCAACCTGCTGATAGCGGTAAAGGCTATACACTAGCACAAAAAATGGTTGGACGCGCTTGCGGTGTTGAAGGTGTAAGACCTGGTATGTATGTTGAGCCAATCACATCTACTGTAGGTAGCCAAGATACGACCGGACCAATGACTCGTGATGAGATCAAAGAGCTTGCGGCACTTGGTTTCTCTGCAGATCTAGTTATGCAGTCTTTCTGTCACACGGCAGCATATCCAAAACCATCGGACGTGAAGCTTCACCACACGCTTCCTGACTTTATCTCTAGCCGTTCAGGTGTTGCACTTCGTCCGGGTGACGGTGTTATCCACTCATGGTTAAATAGAATGGTTCTTCCGGATACTGTCGGTACGGGTGGAGATAGCCATACGCGTTTCCCGATCGGTATCAGCTTCCCGGGTGGTTCAGGTATCGTTGCGTTTGCTGGTGTTACAGGTTCTATGCCGCTTACTATGCCGGAGTCTGTACTTGTACGTTTCAAAGGTGAATTACAACCGGGTATCACACTTCGTGACCTTGTGAATGCGATCCCATACTATGCGATCAAGCAAGGACTCTTGACTGTCGAGAAAAAAGGTAAGAAAAACATCTTCAACGGCCGTATCTTAGAGATCGAAGGTCTTCCAAACCTAAAAGCCGAGCAAGCGTTTGAGCTCTCTGATGCTTCTGCTGAGCGTTCAGCTGCTGCTTGTACGGTTCTACTTAACAAAGAGCCGGTAATTGAGTACCTCAAATCAAACGTAACACTTCTTGAGGCTATGGTTGCTGATGGATACCAAGATGCTCGTACGATCCAAAGACGTGCGGACAAAATGAAAGAGTGGCTAGCTAACCCAGAGTTGATGCAGCCGGATGCCGATGCAGAGTATGCAGCAGTGATCGAGATCGATCTTAACGAAGTCACTGAGCCGATCGTTGCATGTCCAAACGACCCGGATAACGTCAAACTTCTAAGCGAAGTTGCAGGTGATACGATCCATGAAGTATTCCTTGGAAGCTGTATGACAAATATCGGTCACTACCGTGCTGCAGGTGAAGTAATGCGTGGTGAAGGTAAAGTTTCGGTTGAGAAGTTCTGGATCGTTCCGCCGACTCGTATGGATGAGCAACAACTTATCAACGAAGGCTACTACGAAGTATTCAAAGCTATCGGAGCACAAACTGAAGTTCCTGGTTGTTCACTCTGTATGGGTAACCAAGCTAGTGCAAGAGAGGGTGCAACGGTATTCTCGACTTCGACTCGTAACTTTGACAACCGTTTAGGTAAAAACACTCAAGTATATCTTGGTTCTGCAGAGCTTGCTTCTGTATGTGCTAAACTTGGACGTATCCCGACTGTTGCAGAGTATATGAGCATCGTTCCTGAGAAACTTGCAGGTAAACAAGCCGATGTTTACAAATACCTCAACTTCAACGAGATCAAAAACTATGCTCTAGAGGCGCGTAACGTGGCTGAGAGCAAATACGGCGTAACTATCAAACCTGTTTGATAGCCGCTTCGGCGGTGCTTTAAGCGCCGTCGTCCCTTTTTTTAACTCTCTTAAAATCTTCTCTTAATCTTTTAAAATATCGTAATTTACAGGAATAGCTGGGGTAAATCTTTTTGCATCGATCGGCTGATTCTGCTTTTGGTTATAGAAGTAGATATCGACGCTGTTCTCAAACTCATCTTTATAGTGAATCGATTTGAGCTTCTCTTTTTCTACGATGATAGTAAATTTGGAATCGTGATACTGTGCAACGTAGCTATTAGGGCCGCTTTTTTTGGCATGTGAAATCATCTCGAAGAGATTAAAGTCGGACTCTATCTTTTTTATCATCACCTGTTCGATCTCAGGTTCAATAATGGTGACGTTGACTGAATTTATATAGACCATCTTATCAACGGGAATAGTGTAGTTCCAAAGAGCATTTTGAGGCTTTGTGGCGATAACGGTGCCTTTATAGCCTATTACCTTATCTTTATCATCTTTGACCACCTGTTCAAAATCGGCTTCGAATGAGTTGATGTCGCTTAAGTTGGCATGTGAATTACTAAGAAGCAAAAATGCTAAGAGAATGGAGCGCATAAAAGACCTTTTTTCGGTGGATTATAGCTTATCTTACTTTATGCGGTCCCATTATGTAAAATATTATATTTACTATGTTAAAATGCCCACCTTTTGAAGAGTCACATATGAAGGGTTGAGATGCTACAAGCATTATTAGGTAAAATTTTCGGAACTTCCAACGATAGAGCAATTAAACGATACGGCAAGCGCGTCAAAGAGATCAATGCGCTTGAGAGCAGATATGAATCACTAACCGATGAAGATCTAAAAGCTGCATTTTTGTCACTCAAAGAGAGTGTACAAGATGGCGCAAAAACACTTGATGATGTACTTGTAGAATCATTCGCAATTACAAGAGAAGCAAGTAAACGTGTTCTCGGTATGCGTCATTTTGACGTACAGCTCATCGGCGGAATGGTTTTGCATGAGGGCAAAATCGCCGAGATGAAGACGGGTGAGGGGAAAACACTCGTTGCAACACTTCCCATCGTACTCAATGCCATGAAGGGCAAAGGAGTGCATCTTGTAACGGTCAATGACTACCTTGCAAAACGTGACGGTACCCAGATGGGGCAGCTTTATGAGTTTTTAGGCTATACAACGGGTGTTATTTTAGAGACAATGCACAATCCTGCCGAAAAACGCGAAGCCTATGCTGCCGACATTACCTATGGAACCAACAATGAGTTTGGGTTTGATTATCTGCGCGACAATATGAGCTACTCGGCAGAGTATATGGTGCAACGCGGTCACAACTTCGTTATCGTGGATGAAGTGGACTCGATCTTGATCGATGAAGCTCGTACACCGCTCATTATCTCGGGCCCTACCAACAGAAGTATGCAGGATTATCAAAATGCCAATGCCGTGGCACTCAAACTTACAAAAGATGAGCACTTTACGGTTGATGAGAAGGATAGGGTCGTACTCTTGACTGAGGCCGGCATTACAAAAACAGAGGAGCTATTTGGCGTTGAGAACCTCTACTCTCCGGAGAACGCTTCACTGCCGCATGCAATCGATCAAGCGTTAAAAGCGAACTATCTCTTTGAAAAAGATGTCGATTATGTCGTTAAAGATGGCGAAGTGGTCATCGTCGATGAGTTTACGGGGCGTTTAAGCGAGGGCCGCCGCTACTCTGAAGGACTTCACCAAGCACTTGAGGCAAAAGAGGGTGTGAGCATCAAAGAGGAGACACAGACGCTCGCAGATATTACATTCCAAAACTACTTTAGAATGTATGACAAACTTGCAGGTATGACGGGTACGGCGCAAACGGAGGCATCGGAGTTCGATCAGATCTATTCACTTGACGTCGTATCGATCCCGACAAATCTTCCAATCGCACGTAAAGACCTTAATGACCTTATCTATAAGACCGAAAAAGAGAAATTCGATGCCGTCATTACAAAAGTAAGAGAACTGGCAAAGACGGGTCAGCCGGTGCTCATCGGTACCGCTTCGATCGAGAAGTCCGAAGTGCTGCATGAGAGACTGAAAAAAGAGAAGATCGCCCATACGGTTTTAAATGCCAAAAACCATGAGCAAGAGGGCGAGATCATTAAACATGCAGGGTCTAAAGGTGCCGTGACTATCGCAACCAATATGGCAGGACGCGGGGTTGACATCAAAGTAAATGATGAAGTCAAAGCCCTTGGAGGACTCTATATAATCGGTACGGAGCGTCATGAGAACCGTCGTATCGACAATCAGCTTCGCGGTCGTAGCGGCCGTCAGGGCGACAACGGTACGACACAGTTCTACCTCTCGCTCGAGGATAGTCTGCTTCGTATATTCGGCTCCGATAAGATCAAGTCTATTATGGAGCGTTTAGGCGTTGAGGACGGCGAATATATCGAATCGCAGATGGTAACCCGTGCTGTTGAGAAAGCACAGAAAAAAGTGGAGAATATGCACTTTGAAGGGCGTAAGCATATCGTCGAGTATGATGATGTCGCCAATGAGCAAAGAAAGATCATCTACAGGTTCAGAAATCAGCTTCTTGATAAAGATTTTGACATCTCGGCAAAAATCGATTCTCTTCGAGAGGAGTATATTGCTCATATTCTCTCGCTTTCGGGCGCTTATATCGGCGGTGCGCATGAAGAGTTCAATCTCAAGCACATGGCAGATCTACTCAAAGAGCAGATCAACTTCAATCTTGATGTTTCGGCATGTGAAAATCTTGAGTATGAAGAGTTAATGGCTAAAATCGTTGCTGACGTGAAAGATAGCTATGAGAAAAAGATGAGTATTTTGCAAGAGCAGATGCGCCGCGATATTGAACGTGAACTCTACCTCAAAGAGCTTGACCGTGAGTGGAGAGAACACCTCTATCGTATGGATACGATGAAAACCGGTATCCGTCTGCGTGCATACAACCAAAAAGATCCGCTTGTCGAGTATAAAAAAGAGAGTTTCAATCTCTTTAGCGAGCTTACGACCGATATCAAGTTCAATACCGTTAAAGTACTTCATATCATTCAGTTCCGCGTAGAGTCGGCAGAAGAGGAGGCGATGAAGGTCGCCAAACAGATGGAGATCGAGCGAAAACAAAAAGAGATGCAGATGAGCTTCAACCACTCGACGAGTTCGGATGAGGAGCTGCACAAGAAGGTGGCACGAAATGATCCTTGTCCTTGCGGCAGCGGCAAGAAATATAAACAGTGCTGCGGACAGAGCGGACCGAAAAAAGGTGTTTTCGCCTCTTGAGTAATAATAGCGTTGTTCCCTATTTAGTCAAACGTTTTTTACGTTTTGACAACGATCAGCCATTTATCTTCCTTTCGGCTCTGCTGGCCTTTTTAGGCATTACGCTGGGTGTTATGGTGCTTATTATCGCCATGGCGTTGATGAACGGTTTTGACAATGAGTTCAAAAAGAAACTCACCGTCATGAACTATCCGCTCACTATCTTGCCAAAATTCTACGGCTCCGTGAACGAGTCACTTTTGAGCGGTCTGGAGTATCAATTTCCGGAACTCCATTTTAGCCCCTATATCCAGTCGGCAATTATGACCAAAAGCGGTTCGAATCTTGAAGGGGGATACCTTTTTGGTGTCGATTTCGAACAAGAGGCAAAGGTCAATAGCGTTGTAGCGACAGCACTTGCACAAAGCCAAAATATCGGAAAATTCGATGTGCTCATCGGCAAGAGCCTCAAAGATGAGTTCGATCTTCACATGGACGATAAGCTTATCTATATCTTTACGCAGATCGAGCCGGGAGGTCTTTCGGTTACACCGAAGATCAAGCGCTTTGAGATCAAAGGGGTCTTTGATTCGGGTCTAGCGGCCTATGACAAAGCCTATAGCTACACTTCGCTAGAGTCTATGCAGGCTCTTCTTCACATGCCATATAATGAGTATGACGGAATTCATATCTATTCTTCAAATCCTGAAGCCGATATAGAGCGTATTCGGGCAGTTTTGCCAAAGAGCGTAGCTATTAAAGGGTGGTGGGAGGATAACCTCAACTTCTTTGCCGCACTGGAGCTTGAGAAGTTTTCGCTCTTTGTCGTTTTAATGCTTATCATTCTGATCGCCGCAATAAATATCATCTCTTCGCTTCTGATGACGGTGATGAATCGTCGCAGTGAGATCGCTCTGTTGCTCTCATTAGGTGCAACGACGGCGGAGATCAAAAAGGTCTTTTTGTATCTTGGCATCGTGATCGGGATCAGCGGTATAGCGGCAGGCATAACGCTTGGTCTGAGCGGCATCTGGGTTTTAGGGACCTTTGATATTGTCTCTTTGCCAAAAGATGTCTATCCGACATCGACGCTACCGCTTGATCTAAGCCTCAAGGATTTTTTCATGATCGTTGCAGGGGCTTTTGCAATCGTACTCGCATCGTCATACTATCCTGCTAAGAAAGCGAGCGAGGTCGATATATTGACGGTGCTGCGAAACGAATAGAAGCGCTTTTTATTTTGCCTCTTTATCGCTAAAGAGGTGGAAGGGAAGCATGATCGTTCTTTTGAGGATATTGAGCGGTGCTACGATGATCTCTTGGGCCAAGAGTGTAGAGACCTTTGGATCGTTCAACGGACTCTCGACTTTGAGTGTCGTAGAGATAGAGTCTTCGTTCAAGATAATATAGCCGACAACGGGAATCTTGGCTAATGAACTTCCCAGATCGGATTTGAGATTGAGAATAAGATCGATGGTGTTGGCTTTGACGTTCGCATCCCCTTTTCCGACGATTTTCAGCTCTTTTGACTCCATAAAGATATCGCTGAGATGATATATATCATCTTCAAATTGGTAGTTGACGTAGCTATTTTGAACATAGAGCCCTTTATCGCTGTATCCCGGCAGAGAGAGTGTCACAAGAGAGGGGATAGTATTGACAAAGGCAAGAATATTATTAAGCAGTTTATACTCTAAAAGCGTTGTCTGCGTTATATGAAAGACGCCGTTATGCTTTTTTGGGGTTCCGCTGAGCGAGAATTCGAGATTGCCGTTTTTGAATTTTGAAAGGGCAAAAAGGCTGTTCATAAAGCTCTCCCCAAATCTCTCGCCGGCTACGTAAAAGTTCTCTTTTTCATATTTGATATCCGCTTTTCCATCTTGATGACGCAGTGTGGCATTGAGTACGTCGTCGATCATCTTGAGATCGAATCTGTCATAGACGATATTTCTGTTTTTACCGATATTGATAGAGCCTTCAGTCGCTTCGATCGTCATATTCAAGGCTTGTGAGTTATTGTTTGAGAGTGAAGAGAAGTGCGTATTCGAGAGAAAATCGGTGAGTGCTTCAAAACCGATTTGAGTCGAATTGGCCTCTATTCTTAGCTCATCATCATAGGCGATATGGATATGATCGTTGATAGTTGCCGCAATCTCTCCTTTATCGCCTATACTCCCATCTATGTGATATTCGTCAACACTGTGCTCATTCTCTAATAGAAGTTTATATGGATAATCAAGCGTTGATGTGAAATAGATATTCGAACTTCCGCTAGGCTGTGAAAGCTTCAGCCGTCCGTTGCTCAGATGGTATTGCTGCATCAACGGAGATTCAGCAAAGAGCTTTGCGAAGGAGGCGGCAAAGAGGCTCCACTCTTGCGCACTCTTTTTAAATAGAAGTTCAAAACGCGGCAGAGACGCTTCGAACCCGTCGCTTTTCTCCTGGAATTTTAAAAAGAACTCTCTGTTTTCTCCAAAGAGAGCCTTTAAGCTCTCCTCTTTCAATGCCGTTTCACTCAGCTGAAGCGTTCCGCTTTTTTGAAGAGGATAGTAATCTAGGATTATATTGCTTTTAAGAAAGGAGTCGAATTCCAGCTCTTTAAAATGCGCCATGATGCTCTTTTGCTTATAGGTCGCATTAAAAGAGGAGATATGAAACGGATAGTCATAGATAGAGAGCTTTGAAGGAGTATCGGAGGTTAGAGTTAGGCTCTCGTTACTGTAGTTTAAACTCAAAGGAAGACGCGACTGATTTAGAGTGACTACCGGAGTTTTTAACTCTAAGAGATCTATATTGAAGTTGTATATCTTTTTACTCATAAAAGCGTTGCCCGATAGATAGCTCTTAAAGAGCCCGTCTGCCTCTATGAGGGTCTTTGGAAATTCGAGCGAGAGTCTATTGAGATCAAAATCAATCGTGATAGGTTCGATTTTCATTGCATAGCGGTTGTCGATAAGCCATTGAGTTGACGGAGCCACGATTGTGTCTTGAAGAGGATCGATAGTGTATCTTATTACGCTTGAAGGCAAAGAAGAGGGGATAATAGTGTGTTCGGCCGCTTTGAGTTTTTGAATTTGAAAATCTATATGGCCTTTATGCTCTTTCGTATCTAACGAGAGATCGACGTAGGCACTCGCAATATCCGATAATGAAGCCAACATATTGGGAATGACGACATTATAGTTGTCAAGTTTGATATAGGCGTCTTGAATATCTATATCGAGGCCAAGATAGCGAAAATTGGCATTTTTAGAGAAAAAATCGCCGTGAACCTCCGTATCTAATGTGTTTAGATCGATCTCTAGAACAAGATTCGTATCAACGCTGCCACTATTTTGCACAAAGGGGAGTTTGATCTTATAGTGATGCAGCAATCCCAATATGTTCTCGTCAAGCTTGCCTTGAAAGTTTAAAAAGAGCGTGAGTAGTTCACTGCTCCGCATAAAATCGATCTTCAGCCAGCTCTTCTCTAGATCAAAGCCGTAAGAAGTGGCATTATGCGGCCGTATGAAGAGTACCCCCTCTTTAAACTCTAGATCGGTATAGTCGGATGCGATGGGTGCTAAAGCCCTATCGTATGTGTAGCGAAGCGAATGGACCCGAGCATGTACCTCTATACTCTTAATTGCATTTTCTAGGTGATCATATGCTATCTCTCCTTGAAAAGTATCGATTTGAAGCGATTTCATCTTTATGGCATCAAGAACCCAATATTCGATATTTTTGTCTAAGTTGATCATTTTAATGAGCTCATGGATCGAAGCTATCGATTCTAAGGGCTCTATTTTGTAGTTAATGTGATTTAGATCGGCATGTGAAAAGAGATTAAAACGTATTTCGTTATTGAAATTACAATAGAGTTTGGCATCAACCTCCAACGAGTCTAGATTAAACGATAATGAGCCGCTCCCGGAGAGCTTATGCGGTATATCATTCAATTCGGTTATATGGATATCAAAAAATTCGGCATGTGAAAAGAAGTCTGCGTGAAACCTGCCATACTCTAAAGAGTCTAGGTCAAGATAGCCCTCTTTGTCGTTGTAGTAAAAAAGCTCTCCGTGAAACTTTTCGTGTTGAAATTTTTTAATAATGATGGACTCGAAGAGTTCGGCAATGAGACTCATATCTCGAATAGAGCTCTTAAGCTTGAGTATCTCAAATTCTGAGGATGAGTGGTTTTGAAGCCCCGTAATGGTGAGTTCATCAATCGAGAGATTGAGTTTTTCATCCCATTTTATGTATAATTGCCTCACTTGAAGATGAGCAAAATCGGCTTGCCTAATCGTAACCCCATTAAGTAGCACAATCCAAACCGCAGTTAAAGAAAGAGCAATGAACAGAAATATATTAATTATAATGAAGTGGATTTTTGAAATAGTTTTGATAATAAGCGTATCAATCATGTATTACCTAAATAGACCTATGGAAACATCAAAGGTAATATACATACCTAAGGGTTCTGTGAGTAAGATTATAACACACCTCAATACCAAAGGGTGTGATCTCAATAGAGTGGATTGGTTTGTTCTGCGTTTCATAGGCATGCCTCAAAGCGGTTGGATCGATATGGGCGCCACAAAGCTCTCGAGAGGCGATTTTCTCTATAAATTGACAACCGCAAAAGCAGCTTTACAAACGATCACGCTGCTACCTGGCGAAACAACATATATCTTTTTGAATCAATTGGCAGAGAATTTAAATCTCAATAGGGCTAAACTTGAATGGCTTTTTTTAAAATATTCATCAAGACCGGAAGGTGTGCTTGTACCGAATACATATCGTGTGCCTATCGGCATTACGGAAGAGGAGATCATACAGCTTCTTCTGAATGACTCCAAAAGGCAGATGATGGCTCTTTCCGAAAAGATCTTTGGCAACTATAATGAGAAGAAGTGGTTTGGATATGTAGCGCTTGCTTCCGTGATACAAAAAGAAGCAGCTAACAATGAAGAGATGCCGATTGTGAGCTCTGTCATCTATAACAGAATCAATAAGGGGATGAAGCTCCAGATGGATGGGACGCTCAATTATGGGAAGTTTTCACACACTAAAGTCACGGCAGCTAGAATCAGAGAGGATAATTCACCCTATAATACCTATAAAATTGACGGAGTGCCTTCGATTCCGGTATGTAATGTCAGTTTTGAAGCGATAAAAGCCGCTATCTTTCCCGCAAAAACAGATTATATCTACTTTGTAAAAAACAAGAGCGGCTCTCACAGCTTCTCATGTAACTATTCTACACATTTAAACAATATACGTAGTGCTACGAAATGAAACATGTTGGCAAAAAGCCATCATCTTTCACTACACATTTTCTCTCTGAGGTCATCTTAGTGCTATGATTAACATGTAAATTTTCTAAGGGTGAAATGACTACTCGGAAAAATTCAAAACAGAGGAACAAAAATGTCAAAAATCGTTTGGTCTAAAATTGACGAAGCACCGGCTTTAGCAACGTATTCACTACTACCGATCGTAAATGCTTTTACTAAAGCAGCAGGTGTTGAGGTAGTTCTAAGTGATATTTCACTTGCAGGAAGAGTATTGGCGGCTATGGGTCTTGCAGAAGACGAATTATCAAAACTAGGTGAGCTTTGTGTGAAACCTGAGGCAAACATTATCAAACTCCCAAATGTATCTGCTTCACTTGGTCAACTTAAAGATTGTATTGCTGAGCTTCAAGGTCAAGGATATAATATTCCTAATTATCCTGAAAACCCGACAACTGATGCTGAAAAAGAGATTCAAGCAAAATATAGTGGTTGTTTAGGTTCAGCGGTTAACCCTGTACTACGCGAAGGAAACTCAGACAGACGTGCTGCAGTTGCTGTTAAAAACTTTGCTAAGAAAAATCCTCATAAATTAAAAGCTTTCTCTGAAAACTCTAAAGCATATGTTGCACATATGGAAGGAAAAGGTGACTTCTACGGAAATGAGAAATCTGTAACTGTAGATAAAGATCAAAAAGTTACTATCGCACTTAATGGTAAAACATTAAAAACTATCGATGCTGTAGCTGATGAAGTTTTAGACGGTACATTCATGTCTGTAAAAGCTTTAAGAGCGTTTTACAAAAAAACAATTGAAGATGCAAAAGCAAAAGGTCTAATCTGGTCTGTTCACTTAAAAGCGACTATGATGAAAATCTCTGACCCTATTATGTTCGGTCACGCTTTTGAGATCTTCTTCGAGTCTGTATTTACTAAATATGCTGCAGAGTTCAAAGAGCTTGGTGTTAATCCAAACCTCGGTATGTCGGACTTAGAGAAAAAGATCAAAGGCCATGCAAAAGAGGCAGAAATCAAAGCGGCTTTCCAAGCTGTTGTGAATGCTGATGCTCCAAAAATAGCTATGGTTGATTCAGATAAAGGAACGACAAACTTTAATGCTCCAAACGATATCATCATCGATGCTTCCATGCCGGTTGTTGTACGTGAAGGTGGAAAACAGTGGGATAGAACTGGTGCGGCTTTAGAGACTGTTGCTGTTATTCCAGACTCTACATACGGAATGTTCCACGCTGAGATGGTAGCTGATTGTGTGGCTCATGGACAATTTGATGTAACAACTATGGGTACAATGCAAAACATTGGACTTATGGCTCAAAAAGCTGAAGAGTATGGTTCACACCCGACTACATTTGAACTCTCAGAGACTGGTACTGTAACTGTAACTGCCCAAGATGGTACAGTTCTTATGAGTTTTGAGTGTGAAGCTGGTGATATTTGGAGAATGTCTCGTGCTAAAGATATTCCAATTAAAGACTGGGTTCGATTAACAGTTGAGAGAACAAGACAAGAGGGAATTCCTGCAGTATTTTGGTTAGATGAAAATAGAGCACATGATGCACAAATGATTTTGAAAGCCAAGAAGTATTTAGCAGAACTTGATACAGATGGTTTAGATATTCAGTTTATGGATATTACAAGCGCTACAAGATTCACAAACACAAGAATAAGACAAGGACTTAATACTATCGCTGTAACCGGTAACGTTCTTCGTGACCACTTGACAGATATGTATCCGATCCTTGAGCTTGGAACATCTGCAAAAATGCTCTCTATCGTTCCGTTGCTTGCTGGTGGTGGACTGTATGAGACCGGTGCTGGTGGATCAGCTCCTAAACACGTTGAGCAATTCTTAAAAGAGGGTCATTTAAGATGGGATTCACTTGGTGAGTTCTTGGCGCTTGCTGAGTCATTAAGATCCTTAGGTCACAAATACTCTGATGATAAAATCAAAGCGTTAACTGCCGCTCTTGACGCTGCAAATAACAGCTACCTTGATAACTCTAAAGAGCCGGGCAGAAAAGCTGGTGAACCGGATAACAAAGCTTCACATTTCTATTTGGCTCAATACTGGGCAAAAGCACTTGCTGAAGGTTCAAATGCAGAACTTGCTGCTAAATTCGCTCCGGTTGCTAAAGCACTTGTAGAGAATGAAGCAAAAATCATGGAAGAGTTGATGGCTGTTGAAGGAAAACCGCAAAATATCGGTGGATACTTCCATCCAAATGATGAGTTGGCTGAAAAAGCTATGAGACCATCGGCAACATTAAATGCCATCATTGATGCTATCTAATGACATTTGAGAGGCTTTCTCCTCTCAATATGTAACCTTTTCAACCCCGCTTTCGAGCAGGATTGAAAAGGTTATTGAAACCTTTGCAAATGATGAAAACAATTATATAATTGGACGAATTCAAAAAAATATATTTTAAGGAGCTTGAATGAATCAAGGAAAAAGAGTAGGGATTGTAGGTGCTGGTAATGTTGGAGCGACGGTAGCTTACTCTTTAGCAATGCTTGGTTCATGCCACGAGATTATTCTTCGTGACAATAAAATAGATGTTGCTAAAGGTAAGGCGTTAGATATGTCTCAAGCTGCAGCTGCTCAACGCAGTCATACTGTGGTAAGAGTTGCAGAGACTATGGAAAATATGGTTGATTGTGATGTAGTGGTCGTTACGGCCGGCAGCCCGAGACTACCGGGTATGAGTAGGGATGACCTGCTTATGATCAATGCGAATATTACAAAAGATGTTATTCAAGGTATAGCTAAATACTCTCCGAATGCCATCGTCATTATGGTTTCAAATCCACTGGATGCTATGACCTATGTAGCTCTAAAAGAGAGCGGCTTTGATCGAAGTCGCGTTATCGGTATGGCTGGGATATTGGATAGTTCTAGAATGGCTGCATTTATTCAAGAGAAGTTAGGCTATGGTGGCGGTCAAATCCGTGCATCGGTAATGGGAGGACACGGTGATGACATGGTGCCGCTTCCACGCTACTCAACCGTAGCAGGCGTGCCTTTGACGGATCTTTTAAGTGATTCAGAGATCCATGAGATCGTTGAGAGAACAAAACACGGCGGTGCAGAGATCGTCAGTTATCTTAAAACAGGTTCCGCATATTATGCACCGGCAAAATCAACTGCTTTGATGGTTGAAGCGGTGCTTAAAGATACAAAACAGATCCATCCTTGCGCAGTCTATCTACAAGGTGAGTATGGTTACGACGACGTTGTATCGGGAGTACCTGTTATGCTTGGTGCAAACGGTGCAGAGAAGATCATTGAGATCACTTTGAATGAATCAGAAAAACAGATGTTTCAAAACTCTTGCGCATCGGTACGTAGCTTAATCGATACGTTAAATAAAAATAAATTTTTTGAAGGTAAATAGTATGCGTGAAATTGCATATGAAGAGATTGTAAAAACAGTTAGGGATATCATCGTCTATTCGGCATGTAATCTTCCTAAAGATGCTTTGGATGCTATGAAAGCAGCCTATGAGAACGAAAAGAGTCCTGTAAGCAAAGAGGTCCTCAAGCAACTTTTAGAGAATGCAAACATCGCAAGCAGTGAGTCTCGTCCGCTTTGTCAAGATACCGGTCTTGCGGTATTTTTCGTAAAAGTAGGTGCAGATGTTCGTGTAGTCGGCGGTCTGTTAAAAGATGCCATCAACGAAGGTACAGAAAAAGGTTATAAAGAGGGGTATCTAAGAGCCTCTACATGTGAACCTTTCTCAAGAGCAAACCTGAAAGACAAAGTGGGATATAACCTACCGGCTATCATACACTTTGATATTGTTGAGGGTGACAAGATCGATATCGAGTATGCCGCAAAAGGGGGAGGAAGCGAAAACGTTTCTCGTGCTAGAGTTTTCCCGCCTGCAGCAGGAAAAGAGGGTGTCATCAAGTTCGTAAAAGAGTGCATCAGCGATGCAGGTCCAAATCCATGCCCACCGCTTACTGTCGGTGTCGGTATCGGGGGGACTTTTGAAAAAGCCGTTATCAGTTCAAAGCATGCGCTTTTTAGAAATATCGGTTCGGTGAATGAAGATCCGGAGATGGCAGAGCTTGAAGAGACCATTAAAACAGAGCTCAATAAACTTGGTATCGGAACAATGGGTATGGGTGGTACTCAAACGGTTTTAGCCGTACATATCGAAGCAAATCCTTGCCATATAGCATCACTTCCGGTTTCTGTGAATGTTCAATGCCACAGCAGCAGACACACACATATAGTAATTTAAGGGAAGAGTTATGAGTCAAGTTTATCATTTAACGACGCCTCTTAGTAACGAAGTAGTTTCTTCGTTAAAAAGCGGTGATATAGTCTATCTAAGCGGTATAATCTATACCGCTCGCGATGCAGCGCATAAGCGCCTTGTTGATCTATTAGATGAGGGCAAAGAGCTTCCGTTTGATATAAACGGCGCAATTATCTATTTTGTCGGGCCGACACCGCCAAAACCGGGGGATCCGATCGGAAGTGCCGGACCGACTACCTCTTACCGCATGGACTCTTACTCACCGCGATTAATCGCTGAAGGTCTTAAAGGCATGATCGGCAAAGGTAAAAGAAATAAAGAGGTAATCGATGCTTGTCAAAAGCATAAAGCAATCTATTTCGGTGCAACCGGCGGAGCGGGAGCTCTGCTTGGAAAAAAGATAAAAAGTGCAGAGATTGTTGCATATGAAGAGTTAGGCCCAGAGGCGATCAGAAAACTAGAAGTAGTTGATTTTCCGGTAACAGTCATCAATGATTCATACGGGCAAGACCTTTATCAAATGGGTCGAGCTCAATATGAAGTCAAATAATTTATTCTAAAACAAGGAGAGTATATGAATATACATGAATATCAAGCAAAGCAAATTTTTGCCAAGTATGGTGTACCGACACCAAGAGGTATAGTGGCTAACACACCAAGACAAGCAGTAGCGAATGCACATGAGTTGGGTGGAAAGATTTGGGTTGTTAAAGCTCAGATTCATGCCGGAGGCCGTGGTTTAGGCGGTGGCGTTAAGCTTGCACGCTCTATCGAAGAGGTAGAGATGTATGCAAACCAGATCCTTGGTATGCAGCTTGTTACGCATCAAACAGGTCCTGAAGGTAAACTTGTACAAAAGGTTTATATTGAAGAGGGTGCTGATATCGTTGACGAACTCTATCTTGGCGTAGTTCTTGATCGTGCTCGTGAAATGCCGATTATCATGGCTTCGACAGAGGGCGGTATGGAGATTGAAAACGTAGCTCACGATAATCCTGAAAAGATTATCAAAGTGCCTGTAGATCCGGCAATCGGTTTTCAAGGCTTTCACGGGAGAGAATTAGTATTTGGTTTAGGAATTACCGATCCGGCTGAACAAAAGAAACTGATCAGTTTTGCATCAAAACTCTTTAAGCTCTATATGGAAAACGATGCAGAGATGATTGAGATCAATCCACTTATCAAAACAGGTTCTGGTGACTTCTTGGCACTTGACGGTAAAATGGGATTTGATGACTCTGCACTTGGACGTCATCAAGATATCGAAGATATGCGTGATATCTCTGAAGAGGATCCGGATGAGCGAGAAGCAAGTCAATATGGACTTAGCTATGTAAGTCTTGACGGCGAGATCGGATGTATGGTTAACGGTGCCGGTCTAGCAATGGGTACAATGGATACTATCAACTATATGGGCGGTACACCTGCGAACTTCCTAGATGTTGGTGGTAAAGCAAATGCCGAGACTGTTGCAAAAGGTTTTGAGATTATTCTTAAAAACCCAAAAGTCAAAGCAATCTTTGTAAATATATTCGGTGGTATCGTTAGATGTGACCGTATCGCAAACGGTATTTTAGAGGCTACGAAAATGGTTAATGTTAATGTACCGGTTATCGTACGTCTTGATGGAACAAATGCACCAGAAGCAGCAGAAATTCTTAAAAATGCAAATATTGCAAATGTTATCGCAGCAACCGATCTTGCTGATGGTGCTGCGAAAGCCGTCGCGGCAGCAAAACAAGCATAAGTGTTTTTAAGAAAGGAGAATAAATGAGTATATTAGTAAATAAAGATACAAAAGTAATAGTACAAGGTTTTACCGGGAAAGAGGGTACGTTCCATGCCGAGCAATGTATCGCATACGGAACGAATATCGTAGGCGGTGTAACACCGAATAAGGGTGGACAAGAGCATCTTGGCAAACCGGTATTCAATACGGTTCGCGAAGCTGTCGATGCAACGGGCGCAACGGTAAGTATGGTATTCGTTCCACCGGTATTTGTCGCAGATGCAGTTATGGAAGCAGCAGAAGCAGGAATTGAACTAGCCGTGGTAATTACGGAAGGTGCGCCGGTACGTGATATGCAGGCTGCAAAAGCTTATGCCGTTAAAAAAGGTATGAAAACAATCGGACCAAACTGTCCTGGTATCATCACTGCTGAAGAGTGTAAAATAGGTATTATGCCTGGTATGATCTTCAAAAAAGGAAATGTAGGTCTTATCTCTAAATCCGGTACATTAACATATGAGGGCGCAAACCAAGTATGTAAAGAGGGCTTTGGTATCTCTACTGCCGTGGGTATCGGCGGTGACCCTATTATAGGCCTGAGCTATAAGCAGCTTCTTCCAATGTTTGAAGCAGATCCGGAGACACATGCAATCGTGATGATCGGTGAGATCGGCGGAGATCTTGAAATTCAAGCTGCTAAGCTGATTGAAGAGCAAATCACAAAACCTGTCGTTGCGTTTATAGCAGGTCAAACTGCACCAAAAGGTAAACGTATGGGACATGCCGGTGCTATCGTAAGCGGTGGTGCAGGTACGGCGGCAGAGAAGATGGCTGCTCTTGAAGCTGCAGGCGTAAAAGTTGTTGTTTCTCCGGCAGATATCGGTAAAGCTGTTGCAGAAGTATTAAAAAAATAGTATGCAAAAAAGCTTTGAGGTTAGAAACATTCGCTGTAGCGGATGTGCTAATACGATTGAAAAGGTTTTGAGAGAGACCGGTTTTGATCGAATTAGTGTTGATCTCTCGTGCGAGCCTCGAAAAGTAACAATAGATATTGAAAATGAGGCGCAAGAAGCACAAATTAGGGCTGTTCTAAGAAAACACGGTTATCCTTTTTATGATGAAGAGATCAACCTTGGTCAGACAGCTGCACTAAAAGCAAAGAGTTTTGTTTCATGTGCTGTTGGGAAATTTACTACAAACACAAATGCGGATTCATCCGCATCTAAACAAAGAGGAGAATAAATGGGAACTGCAATGATTCCTTATCCAGGTAATGTACCTGTATGGGTAAATAAAAGCAACTGTAAGGCGTGTGACATCTGTGTATCTGTATGTCCATCTGGTGTTCTAGGTATGCGTTATGATTCAACATCAACGCTAGGAGCAATGATCTCTATCGATCATCCAGAAGCGTGTATTGGATGTAACGAATGTGAGCTTACATGTCCAGATTTTGCCATCTATGTAGCGGATAAATC
Source organism: Campylobacterota bacterium (assembly GCA_014764025.1). Lineage (GTDB taxonomy): Bacteria > Campylobacterota > Campylobacteria > Campylobacterales > Sulfurimonadaceae > JACXUD01. The sequence continues at coordinate 23,950 of JACXUD010000005.1, forward strand.
ACAATTCAAATTTGCAAAATTAACAGATGAAGCCAAAGAGCGTCAAGCGAAAATTGTTGCAAATAACTATATGTCTTTAGATCAACAAGGAGTTAAGTAATGGCATCAGGAACAAGAGAAGTAGTTTCAAGCGGTAATGAACTCGCTGCACTAGCTGCTAGAGATGCGGGATGTAGATTTTTTGCTGGATATCCAATTACACCATCAAGTGAAATTATGCACGAAATGTCTGATTTAATGCCGGAAGTTGGCGGTGTGTGTATTCAAATGGAAGATGAGATTGCAGGTGTAGCCGCAGCTATCGGTGCAGGTATGGCCGGTGTTAGAACTATGACTGCAACATCAGGACCTGGTATTTCACTCAAAGCAGAAAACTTAGGACTTGCTCAGATGGCAGAGGTACCTTTGGTTGTTGTAAACGTTATGCGTGGTGGTCCATCAACTGGTCTTCCAACTCGTGTATCTCAAGGTGACGTAAGACAAGCTAAGAACCCTTCACACGGTGACTATAGATCAATCACGTTGTGTGCCGGTAATCTAGGAGAGTGTTATACTGAAGTAGTAAGAGCATTTAATCTAGCCGATAGATTCATGCAACCGGTATTTGTTTTAACGGACGAAACAATCGGACACATGCATGGTAAAGCAATGCTTCCTACCGAAGAAGAGGTAAGAAACGGTATCGTTCCAAGAAAAACATTCGATGGTGCTCCAGAAGATTACAGACCATATGAGTGTGCTCCGGATCAACCGGCAGTACTCAACCCTATGTTTAAAGGTTACAGATATCACTTTACAGGTCTTCACCACGACTCTAAGGGATTCCCAACAGAAGAGATTGAAACATGTAGAAAACTTATCCAAAGACTTGAAGACAAGGTAATGATGCATAGAGATGAGATCGAACTTAACGAAGAGTTTATGCTAGATGACCTTACAGGTGAAGAGGGTGAAGTTCTCATTATTGCTTACGGTTCAGTTTCACTTGCGGCAAAAGAGGCGATTCGTCACTTACGTGCTCAAGGAATTAAAGCTGGACTATTTAGACCGATTACACTTTGGCCAAGCCCTGCAGAGTCTATCAAAAAATATACAGACAAAATCAAAAACGTACTATGTGTTGAGTTAAATATCAGACAATACACAGAAGAGGTTGAAAGAGTTTCAGGAAGACTAGATATTCAAGGTCTGTACAAAGTTAACGGAAGAGCAATCTCTCCTTATGAAATTGTAAACAAAGTTAAAGAGGTATTCTAAGATGGCATTTAATTACGATAAATATTTAAGACTAGAGAAAATGCCAACACTTTGGTGTTGGGGATGTGGTGACGGTGTTATCCTAAAAGCTTTTGTTAGAGCTATTGATAAGATGGGTATTAGCCGTGATGATGTATGTGTCGTATCTGGTATCGGCTGTTCAGGAAGATTCTCTTCTTATGTTGATTTCAATACTGTTCATACTACACATGGTAGAACTGTAGCATTCGCAACAGGTATCAAACTTGTAAACCCAGATAAGTATGTTGTTTGTGTAGCCGGTGATGGTGACGCATTGGCAATCGGTGGAAATCACACGATTCACGGTGCAAGAAGAAATATTGATATAACTTTAATCATCATCAATAACTTCATTTATGGTTTGACAAACTCTCAAACTTCACCGACGACACCGCAAGGTATGTGGACTGTATCACAAAAGTCTGGAAATATCGATCCAACCTTTGATGCATGTGCTCTTGGTATTGCTTCTGGGGCATCGTTTGTAGCTCGTGAATCAATGCTTGATCCTAAGAAACTAGAGAAAATCTTTGTAAAAGCTCTTGAGCACAGAGGTTTCTCATATCTAGATATTCTTTCTAACTGTCACGTAAACTTTGGCCGTAAGAATAAAATGGCATCAGCGATGGAAAATCTAAAATGGATCGAAAGCATCACTATGCCGAAGAAAAAATGGGATGAGCTACCGGAAGAAGAGAAAATGAATATCTTCCCTACCGGTGTTTTAAAAGAGGATAAAAATGCAAAAGAGTATTGTGATCTCTATCAAGAGGTAATCGCTTACCATCAAGGAAAACGTAAAGCAATCACTCAAAATGATTTTGAGAAAAAAATATAAGGAGACAACACATGGCTAGACAAATTATGAGATTTACAGGTGTTGGCGGACAAGGTGTTCTTCTTGCGGGCGAAATTTTTGCTGCGGCAAAAATCAAAAAAGGCGGTTATGGACTTAAAACTGCAACATATACTTCTCAAGTGCGTGGTGGTCCGACAGTTGTTGACATTACACTCGATGATGATGAGATTTTCTATCCATACGCAAATGATGGTGAGATCGATTTCATGCTTTCTGTTGCTCAAAAAAGCTACGATCTTTTCAAAAATGGTGTCTCTGAGGGCGGAACGATAGTTGTTGATCCTTATCTCGTGCACCCGACTGAAGCAGATAGAAAAAAATGGAAGATCATTGAGATTCCAATTATTACTATTGCAAAAGAAGAGGTTGGTAACGTTATTACTCAATCTGTTGTTGCATTAGCTATCGCTAATACACTTCTTAAGCCTTTAGATAAAGAGACGTTAGTTTCAACTATGCTCTCTAAAGTACCGGCAAAAGTTCATGAAGCAAACAAAAAAGCTTATGAGCTCGGCGAGAAATACGCAAACGAAGCATCTTCAAAATAAACAAAAGCGGTCCTTGGCCGCTTTTTTTTGACCCCCAAATGTAATATTAATTAGTATCCATATTATACTTTTATTCCTTCCCAAAAAAAATCCACATGCTTTTCAAATTGAGTCGAGAGATTCGTTGTAGAAATTGAATCAAAACGGAGTAGGGTGATTTGAAAACGAATATAAAATAATGTTGATATGAACTCATATGACATTGTCATCGGATCGGATGATCGAATAAGATTATTCTGCATCATAATAAAAAAAGCTTCAGATAAGACCTTTATGTTCTTATTGTGAAAATCCTCAAAAAAACGCTCTCTAAGACCTTTGTTAGAAAATATCTCCAATAGCAATATACGAAAGAGGATCTCACTCTCTTTATCGAAAGATACAAGCTTATATTGCGTTACGAATCTATGTAAAAAAAGCTTTCCTTTAAGAGCATCTTCTTTTACGTTCTGTGTGGATGTAGAGAAGGGCGATGCAAAAATATCCTGCAGAATGTCTAAAAAGATCTCCTCCTTGTTCGTATAGTGATTATAGAGGGCACTTTCGCGTATTCCTACGTCAGATGCTATCTTTCTTACGCTTGCAGACTTATATCCAAGCTCCGAAATAAGCTTTTTTGCAGCTAATTTGATTTTTTCTTTCGTTGATAGAGGTGACATCAAACTCCTTTAAATAGGGATTTTAACAACATGAACATGTGTTAATCAAAAAAGAATTTTATATGAACATTTGTTAATATAAGCTTTAATGAAATGAACACATGTTAACTGCTGATACATAACAATATTAACAGTCGTTCATTTATAAATTAATGACTATTTTTGTACAATTCCATGGGTGTAACGGATAGCAGCTTGATTAATTGTCAAGAGGAAAGTCCGAGCTGCCGTAAGACAATGTTCCATTTAACGAATGGCCGTAGCAATACGAGGGAAAGTGCAACAGAGATGAGACTTCCACATCTGATGTGGTAAAGGTGAAAAGGTAGTGTAAGAGACTACCAGTCTTTGCAGTAATGCATAGAGCTTGTAAACCCAACATGGCAGTAAGAAACAGATGGTTAGCGTCTTACATCGCTATTGTTTCGCTAGAGCTAAAGTGTGAACTTTAGAGTAGATTAATTGTTATCAATACAGAACTCGGCTTATGTTACACCT
>JACXUD010000050.1 GCA_014764025.1 Campylobacterota bacterium
TTTTATACGCATGGGAATTTATTTTGAGATGAAGAGTATGAAAATATAGATGATTTCTTGCTTAAGAACGGTTCATAAAATTTATAGGGTAGCTTCGGTTATGTTTTTAATTCTAAGCGATTCTTTAAGCGTTGAGGCATACAATCGCGTTAACCTATCTTCAAAACGGCAGAGAATGAGAAAACAGAGCATCAAGAGTATAACCTTAATACGCCTCTTAAAAGTATTTGTTATCGCAATGGCTATCGTTCTTTTGGTGGTCGGTTTGGGGTATAGAGCCTTTTTCCAGTTTTTTGTCGAAAAGAAGGTCCTAACCATCGCCCAGAGCGTTCAAGCGGGGCTCACTTCGCACATGAAGGCCGGCATTATGGATAAGAGAGACTACTTTTTGAACGAGATATCATCTCTGCACGACGTGAAGTCTATAAAAGTGATTCGCGGCGATATCGTTACAAAGCAGTTCGGTGATTCGACGCTCTACGAGATGAGACTCACCGATGAACTTCGAGAGATTTTGGCTCAAAAGAGAGCCGTGATTCGATGGAACGATCTGGATCGAAGCATTGAAGCGACCGTACCCTATATCGCAAACTCTCAAGGGGCTTTGAATTGTCTGCAGTGCCATCATGCCGAGGAGGGGGATGTCCTTGGCGGGGTGAATATCATCATCGAGACGGAGGCGTATCAGGATTTTGTTCTTCAAAACGGCTATGTGATGGCATCTATTCTGCTCATACTTTCACTTCTTATCGTTAAAAATATGTTCTATGTCATCGAGCGCTATATCCGAAAACCGCTCTGGAGGATCATCAACGACGGCGAAGAGGCCTATTTGTGCCATAGAGATATCGATAAAGAGAGATATGAGAGCGAAGAGTTTGAAAAGGTGGTTGAAAATGTCAATAGGTTCAATCACGACGTGCTTGAAAAAGAGGAGTCTCTTGATCAGAAAAACCGGGAGCTTCAGAGACTCAACGATGAGATCGAGTCAACGCTCAAAGAGACCATGCTTGTTATGGGGCGTATCGAAGAGTTCCGCTCGATCGAGACGAAACGGCACACAAAGCGTGTTGCGCTCTTAAGCAGGCTTATTGCAAAAGAGTACGGTCTTGACGATGAGTCGGTTGCCCTTATCGAGTTGGCATCACCGCTTCACGATATCGGCAAAGTCGGTATCAGCGACGCGATCTTGAACAAGCCTGAGAGATTAGACGAGAGTGAGTATCTCCGTATGAAGGCACACGCTCAAATCGGCTATGAGATTTTAAGGCATTCGGAGCGTAAAATATTGCAAACGGCGGCGACGATCGCATATGAGCATCACGAGAAGTATGACGGCACCGGTTATCCAAGAGCCCTCAAAGGTGAAGAGATATCGGTTTTTGCACGTATCGTCGCAATCGTGGATGTCCTTGATGCGCTCCTCTCAAAACGTGTCTATAAAGAGGTGTGGTCATCACAGAGCGTAAAGGAGCTCATGCTTCGTGAGCGCGGCAGACACTTTGAGCCTCGACTCGTAGATATCGTCCTCGAGAATTTCGAGGAGTATGATAGAGTCATCAAAGAGCTATCATAGAGAGAGTTGAAGACTCTATAGCCGCTTCTCTTTGACCATCTGCAAGATAAGGGGGATATTGACACCGTCATTGTCAAACCCTTCGTCCTGACACAATTCGCATTTGTTGCCGACGTTGCAGCACTCGGAGTCTAAGATCTCCTGCAACGTCGTAAAGCCGTTTTGCTTGATACATTCGGCGAGCTCGCCCGCCGTTACGTTGTTGCATATACATAGAAGCGTATCGCTGTTTACCATTAAAAGAGCTCCATTTCAGATTCGATCTTATCGGCGGTGCCCGAGATGATCGCTATGATCGTCGTAATATCGTTTATCATCGAAGCGTGCAGGTCGAGAGCCTTTTTAAACTCCTGATGCAGAAGAAATTTTCTCCACATACGCAAGACGTAGATGAAGCTCTTTAAAAGGGTCGAGATCTTCTCTACTCGGGTGATGAAATTTTGCGGAGCGTTGTTGAGCGTCATGCCCAAAATCTCAATTTCGCTTTGAAGAGCCGAAAAACCGTCGTAACTCTTGAGCACTTCGCTATAGGCTATGAAGAGGTTGCCTAGAACATGGATATTGGAGAGGCTGAGTCGTTTTGAGAGGCTTATAAGCACCGAAGCGCCGCTTATATCGCTCTCAAGCTCTTTGAGTTCGGTTAGATGTTCATCGCTCATCATGAGATTTGCAGTATCTATATGAGCACTTTTTTGGTTTTTTTCTTGAGAGAGCTGCCATATTTTGGCGTCCAAGATGCGTATGAGAGACTGGAGCTCGTCATTTTTGTTCTTGAGCTCGATATTGCTCTTTTCTAGCTCTTTTCGGTAGCTTTCGATCATTCTCTCATTCACGATCATCTTTGCGCTCATGTAGAGAACCTCTAGGATATTGTCGATCTGAATCGGTTTATGAATGAACTGCTTGATACCGAGATTGATAAAGGTCATCAGGTCGTCCGTATCGTTATAGGCAGAGGTGACGATGATGCACTGCATCGGATTGATCGCTTTGACTCTTTTGATGAGCTCGATGCCGTCCATAACGGGCATACGGATATCGGTGATGACGATCTCGAAACTCTCTTTTTCAAAGACCTCAAGAGCCGTTTTTCCGTTCTCTTTGACGACGACGTTTTTAAAAAGAGCATCTAAAAGCTCCTTTGTCTGAGCCTGTAGCTCTTTGTCGTCTTCAACATAGAGAAGGTTGAGCTCTCGAGTGTATTGTAACGTCATCTGCAAATCTATATGCCCCATTATTGTCCGTCGTATTGAAGTTCGCTTATTCTAGTAGAATAATCTTTAATTGAATTTGAATAAGTTATAATGATCGGCTGTTTTTGGAGTCTTATATTTTATGTTAAAAAACATCATAACTTTTTTCACCCTTTTGGTGCTTATCATCGCCGTATTTCTCTTTTTTAAATTTGAAGTGCAAGATCAGAAGGTCGATTACGCCCTTGATATGGTGACCCTCTCTTTGGAGAGCCAGCTCAAGCACGAACAGATGAATGCGCTAGAGATCGCTCTGGTACTCTCAAAGAATCAGGGGCTTTTAGAGGCTCTGCGTATCGAGGATGAAGATGAGGGGTATAGAATCCTCTCTGATATTATGCTCACCATCAAAAGCAATACAAACCGCTATATCAGAGCGCAGGTGATCACCGCGGACTATCACGTCTTCGCAAGAAGCTGGGACAATATCTATGCAGGGATGCCGCTAGAGGATTATAGAAGCGATCTCTACTACTTCAACGAGAACAAAAAGGCGAGAACCTCCATAGAGATAGGCCGCCGTTTAGGTATCAAGGCGACCGTACCCGTTTATGCGAACGAGGAGCTTATCGGGTTTGTAGAGGTGATCGACTTCTTTGAGTCGCTTACGAGCTACTTTCGCTCTCAGGGGATCGACCTCTATGTCCTTTTGGACGATAAGTATTTCGAACAGGTCGTCTTGATGCAGGAGAACCTGACCATCAAGAACTACATAGTTGCCAACCGAAACTACAACTTTAACAATATCCAAACACTCAACCGTGTCGATTTTAAAAATCTGCGCGTCACACGCGAGGCGCATCTGGACGGAAAATATCTCTTTTACGAGACGATGCGCGACGGAAGCGGACAGAGTATCGGCGCATTCGTCTTTGTCTTGCCGCAGAAGTATCTGGAGTACTTTAAAAATCCCGAAGACGATATCTCGTTTTTGATCAATGTGACGCGCAGCTCTCTGTACGACGTGGTGAAGCATGAAGAGCAGCTCAGCAGTTCGTACGGGAACTTTGACGCACAGACGCTGCTCTATATAAAAGAGGGGATACCAAAAGAGGATAGGGAGCTCTTTTACGAAGAGGCCTACAAAAAGCTTGATAAACTCGATAAAGATCAGCTGATACAGCTTATGCTTGAACATAAGGTCGTGAATAAAATAGACGGGAAGATACGATGAAGATACTACTATTGGAAGATGAATATTCGCTGCGCATAAGCGTCAAGGAGTTTTTAGAGGATATAGGATACGAGGTGGACGACTATATGGACGGGCTTGCCGCTTTTGACGCAATATTTGAAAGATCATACGACCTGCTCTTGCTCGATGTAAACGTACCCTCTATGAACGGGTTTGACCTGCTTCATAACCTGCGTAAAGAGAATGTTAAAAAACCGACGATCTTCTTGACCTCGATGGTCGATATCAATAGCCTCAAACAGGGGTATGAGAGAGGGTGTTGCGACTATATCAGAAAGCCTTTCGATCTGCAAGAGCTCGAGCTGCGCATCTCTCAGGCGATAGCGAGTTTTTACCTTAAAGAGGGCTCCGAGATTGAGTTGGGAGATGAGCTTGTCTATGATATCTCCAAGGGCAAACTGATTCATAAGGGCAGCGAGATACAGCTCAGAAAGACCGAAAAGGATATCTTAGAGGTTCTTATCAAGAATAAAAATGCCGTGGTTTCGACGCAGATGATCCAAGATGAGGTTTGGGGCGACTATGTCGAGCCCGCCACGATACGCGTACAGATCAACAATCTGCGCCAAAAGCTTCCCGGAGGCGTCATAGAGAATCGCAGAGGGTTGGGGTATATCATTGAACGATAACAGCTACGCTTTTAAATACGCCTGGATCTATACGGGATTGATTACGGTCATATTATTGACGCCGCTCTTCTTCTATACGGTCTATATGAAAAAGATCCATGAGATCCAAAACGAACTGTTTTTAAAAGAGAAGTCGCTCCTTATCGTGAAATATATGGAGGAGTTCAACCAAAACGAGAGCTACTTCGAGTATCCGCGCTTCAAGACCTTCCGCTCAGGTCTTTACGATATGAAGTTTCAGCCTATATTCACACTCGTAGAGAACAGAATCGATGATTTCAAAGAGGGGTACCATGTCGAAGAGGGTCTTGCCTATATCGTCGTGAGGCTTCCGAAAAACCGTTATTTCGGTGCGGAGTACCTTTTGGTAGAGAACAAGCTCTCCTATGCGAGCGTCTATGAGAAGGTGATGATCATCCTCTTTTCGATCGTCATTCTTGTATTTTTCCTCTCTTTGCTCTTTTTGAACCGTTTTGCCAAGCCCTTTCAGCTGGTGAATGAACGCCTTGACAACTTTATAAAAGATTCGATCCATGAGATAAATACGCCGCTCTCCATCATCAATGTCAATATAGACCTCTATAACCGCAAGCATCAACCCAACAAATATATGCGACGTATGAAGGCGGCGGCAAAAGTGCTTTCCAACATCTATAACGACATGGACTACCTTATCAAATACGACCGCCTCGATTTTGAGGTGGAGGAGATCGATATGGCAAGCTTCGTTAAAGAGCGTATAGAGTATTTCAGCGAAGTGGCCAATATGAAAGAGATCGAACTCATCAGCTCGATTCAAGAGGGGATAACGCTTCATATGAACCATAAGCAGTTCGGGCGCGTCGTGGACAATAACCTCTCGAACGCCATCAAATACTCTAACGAACGTTCGAAAATAGAGGTTGAACTCTTTATGTCGGGTCAAGAGTGCTACTTATCTTTTCAAGATGAGGGAATAGGGATAGAGAATGTTGATAAGATATTCCATAGATACTATCGTGAAGATACCCAGCGTGGAGGATTCGGAATAGGTCTGAATATCGTAAAATCTATCATAGATTCGCAGGGGATTGAACTCAAAATTGAGTCCGAACCGAAAAAAGGGAGCCGTTTTACCTATATTTTTCCGGCAAAAATCATTACACAATAGCCTAAATAGGCTCACTTCTATTGTTTTTACATTAATTCGTCATATAAATTATTCTAATCTCTCAAATTTTACACATATTTTACACTTCAAAGTTATACTGCTCGTCGAAAATTGAATAGGAGAAGCAAATGAAGAGTAGCTTGATAGTTTCACTGCTTTTGGCAAGCGGTCTGATGGCAGCTGATTACAGCAAAGTCGTAGAGCAGCCGGATGCTAGTGAAATAATTAAAAAAGATCTTCTAGGCCCGGTAACGACCTATAAGATGCCTGCTGATTGTATCACTGACGATGCAAAAGCGATTGCACGCGGTGCATATATTTTTCACAACCTCAACGGTGATAAAGCAAAAGGGGATTTGCCGGAGGGATTATCCAAAAAGAATCCTGACGGTAAAGCAAAGCAGTACGGCAACTGTGTCGCCTGCCATAATATAGAGGGTGCGAAAGGGGCAGGGAATATCGGTCCCGACCTTCACGCTTACCATGCAAACTTTATTAAAACCGGTGCAAGAGACAACGCATTCGTGTTTCAAAAAATCGCCGATGCTCGTGTAGATAACGCAGATACAAAGATGACTATCAACTTGACGACGAAGTTGTTCAATGAGCGTGAGATATGCGATATCACTTCATATATCGTATCAATTAAAAAATAAAGGAAGAAGATTATGCAAAGAAGAGAATTTTTCAAAAAATTGGGTGTAGCCGCAGCTGCGGGTGCGGTGTTGCCGTCATTGGCATTGAGTAATGAAGCGGCGGCTCCGAAGCCAAAAGGACCAAATGAGCTCTCTTATAAGGATGCCGTGAATGCTATTACGGGCGGTAAAAAGGTCGTAAACTCACCGCTTGTTCACCTTAAAGCTCCTGAGATCGCGGAGAACGGTGCCGTTGTGCCTGTAACCGTTGAAGTTGACAGCCCGATGACAGAGAACGATTATGTCAAAGCGATCCATATCTTTGCTACAAAGAATAACAATACTCGCTGTATAGACGTACACCTTACACCTGCTAACGGCAAGGCGATGTTTGCAACACGTATCAAGCTTGGCGGAACGCAAGAGGTAGCGGCACTCGTAGAGCTCAGCAACGGAACATTCCTTGTGGCAACTCAAAGCGTTAAAGTGACAATCGGCGGATGCGGTTGATTTGATCGAGATTTTATAGCAAAAGCAAAAGATAAAAAAGGATAGAAAATGTCAAAAAGAAAAGCAATCATCAAAATTAAACCAAATAAGTACGCTAACGGCGAAGTGGTAAAAGTAAACCTTATGGTTATGCACCCGATGGAGACAGGTATGCGCAAGGATAAAGAGACAAAAGCGACGATTCCTGCACACTACATCAACAATGTGAAATTTGTCTATAACGGCAAAGTGATCACGACTATGAATGTATGGGAGTCGCTCTCGACAAACCCAGTATTCACTACATATATGAAGATCGACGGCGAGGGCGAGCTGAGTGTTACGTTTACTGACAACACCGGTGAGGTGAACGAGAAAAGCATCAAGATTACACCAAAAGGATAATCCATGAAGAAGAGTATAAAAATCGCTCTTGCTCTCTTGCTCGCTTCAAACGTAGCGATGGCAAGCGATCAGTTTTCAATGAGCGAAGCGGATAAAGCGATGTATGCGGAGATGTTAGAGAACAATCCTGCAGACATCATGATAGAGAGCGGAAGCGAACTGCTTGAGGCAAACGTAGGCGGTAACGCGGGTCTGGCTAAATTTTTGAAGGTATCTGAAGATGAACTTCCGAAGATGATCGCCAGCTTTCCGCGCTATATGGAAGAGTTCAAGATGGTCGTAGGGCTTGACCAGATGCTTCAAGGTGCTATGAGCGCAAACGGACACAAACCTTTTACGCTTAAAAGCAAAGAGATGTTCGAGATGTCTTCGTATGTAAAATCGATCGCTAACGGCGAGCCGATGAGCATCGATATCCATGCAAACAAACATATGGAAGAGGCTTACGCACTCGGTGAAAAGACATTTGCACAAAAACGCGGCGGACGCGGACTTTCATGTATGAGCTGTCATAGCCCGGACGCAATCGGAATGCTTTTACGTACACAAGGTCTGCCTGATCTTGGCGCACCGGAGACAAAAGCGGCTGCAACATGGCCGGCGTATCGTATGACAAAATCAGCCTTAACAACGCTGCAAAAACGTTTCCAAGGGTGTATGGAGAATGCGCTTCTTGCAGTTATTCCACTTGGTTCAAAAGAGATGGTAGGCCTTGAAGTTTACGTGACGGAAAAATCAAAAGGTCACACGATAGCTATCCCCGGTCTAAAAAGATAGGAATAGATTATGGAAATTTCAAGAAGAGACTTTATGCACTTAGCCGCTATTTTGGGGCTAGGGGCTGTAACAAACCTGCAAGCGGGTCAAAAAGCTCCTAAAGATATCACACTTAAAGATATCTATAGCTTTAACGCTAAAGGGAACGTGACGCTTTTACATATGTGTGACCTGCATGCACACTTAAAGCCACTCTATTGGAGAGAGCCATCGACTCTGATCTCTGCTCCAAATCTTGTGGGTACACCGGGCTTTTTGTGCGGTGAGGCTTTTGCAAAACACTACGGTTTAGAGCCAAGCAGCTTAGATGCTTACTTTGACACGCATATGGATTTTGACACACTAGCTAAAAAGTTCGGGAAAATGGGCGGCGTCGCTCATATGAAAACTCTTATCAACCATATCAAAAAAGAGCGCGGTGCAGAGAACGTCCTGTTTATGGACTCGGGCGATACATGGCAAGGTACGGGCGTTGCGCTTAAAACGAACGGCGAAGCGATCGTAGCGGCGCAAAACTACCTTGGCGTGGACGTAATGGTCGGTCACTGGGAGTTTACCTACGGCAAGACGCAGGTGAAAAAACTGATCGAGCAGCTTAATGCGAAGTTCATCTCTCAAAATATTATCGGAGATGACCCGTTTGCGGATGACTACGAAGAGCTGATATTTGAACCATACACAATAGAAGAGCGCGGCGGAGCGAAGATCGGTATCATCGGTCAATCATTCCCGTTCACCTCTACGGCTAATCCGAAAGAGTTCACTCAAGGGTGGAGCTTCGGACTACGTCTAGAGACGCTTCAAGAGTATGTGAACGAATTAAGAGGCGAGCATAAAGTTGACTGTGTCGTCGTACTTTCACATGACGGATTCAGTGTCGACCAAGAGGTGGCACGCCAAGTTAAGGGAATCGACTTTATCCTAAGCGGTCATACGCATGACCCATCACCTAAGCCGATCGTTATCAACGGCTGTGCGATCGTTATCGCGGGAAGCCACGGCAAGTATATCGGGCGTCTTGATATCGACATCAAAGATGGGCGCGTGAAGGATTATGAGTACAAACTCATTCCTATCGCTTCGAACCTCATTCCTGCGGATAAAGAGGGTCTTAAACTCATCGATGAGCTCTATGCACCTTACGCAAAAGAGTTCAACGAGGTGCTTGGCAAGACGAAGAACACGCTCTATAAGCGTGATACATTCTTCTCGACGTTCGATCAGCTCATCAACGATGCGATCATGGACGAGATGAAGTGCGATATATCGTTCACGCCGGGGTATCGCTGGGGTACGACGGTGCTTGCGGGCGGAGATATCTTGATGGATAACGTCTATGAGATGTGCGGTATCACCTATCCCAACGTCTATACCTTCGAGCTTAAGGGGCAAAGAATCGCGACGCTGCTTGAAGATATCGCAGATAACGTGTTCAATGTCAATCCACTCTATCAGCAAGGGGGTGATATGAGCCGTCTTGGCGGTGTCACGTATGATATTGCCGTAGGAAATCCTACGGGCAAGCGTATCAGCAACTTAATGGTCGGCGGTAAGCCGATCGATCTGAACAAGACGTATGTCGTCTCTTCATGGGGCGGAAACCTGCAAAATGCAGGTGAGAAGCTGCAAAAAGATAAGATCAAACCGGTATATGACGTAGTTCGTGACTACATCAAAAGAAAAAAAGTGGTGGATGTCAGTAATAAGGGTAATGTAAGACTTTTAGATTATGATTGTGGCTGTCCAAAAAAAGGCTCTAAAGGCTGTTGATGGGACGCGTTGGCTCATGTTGGGCAACGTGATTGAATTCAAATTTAAGGGGTAAAAATGAAAATCGTAAAAATCAGCGCGGCTGCTGCACTTGCATGTGCATTAGCCGTAAGTGCAAACGCAGAGGATGCTAAACCAAAACGTACTTTAAAAAACAATATGCAAGAGGTCTATAACGTAGTTCCTTCAAGTGTTGATAGTCTCAGTGCCGCGTTTAGCGAAGGTATGGTCTATGGTCGTTTAAGAGCAAATACGTTCTATTGGGATTGGCAGACACCGACCTCTTGGGATCCGGCAAAGGGTAAAGGTAACCTAGATAACCGCATCATGGGTCTTGGCGGTAGCATCATCTATAAAACTGCTCCACTTTACGGTTTAAGTGCTACGGCCGGCGTTTATGGTTCTGTGGCTCCGTTTTGGTTCCGCGAGGATATCGCTGATATCGGCGGCGTAAAAGCGGGTAAAGATACGATCAGCCGTTATGACGTCAAGACAGACGGTAAATACCACATGATCTCTCTGGCACAGATGTATGGGCAATATGACTTCTCGAAAAACAGCGTGAAGTTCGGTCGTCAGATCTTTGAATCTGTTCTGACAAAATCAAACGATACGAAAATGATCCCGAATACATTTGAAGGGGTGACATTAGAGACAAAAGAGATCCCTGCAACGACGATCCGCGGTGCATACTTCTATGCGCAAAAATTGCGTGACCATACGACGTTCCA
>JACXUD010000051.1 GCA_014764025.1 Campylobacterota bacterium
GGTACACATCTGGCATGTGAATCGTGCTTGATTATTTCGGCTTTGATGCCGTACACCTCCTCTATCATCTCTGAGTGAATCACCTCTTGCGGCGCTCCGTTTGCGATGATTTTACCCTCGTTCATCACAACGACGCGGCTTGAAACCAAAAGTGCGTGATCGGGGTAGTGGGTCGTCTTTAAAAAGGTGTAACCCTCTTTTGCCAAAGAGTTTATAAGCTCTAAAAGACGAATCTGGTTCCCGTAATCAAGCCCGTTTACGGGTTCGTCCATAATAAAGACATTCACCTCTTGCGCAAGGGCGCGAGCCAAAAGCACAAGCTGTTTCTGCCCGCCGCTCAACTCTCCAAAGGCTCTGTTTTGCAGATCTTCTATCCCCGCTTTTATCAGCGCTTTGCGGGCAATATCAAAATCTCTTTGGCTAGGTGATGCAAAAATCCCCAGTTTTGATATGCGCCCCATCACCGTCATCTCTAAAACAGAGTAGTTAAAGGGCACATTATGGTACTGAGGGATGTAAGCGATATGCTCGGCGATCTCTTTATGGCTGTAGCTGCTCAAAGGTTTTGATGCTAGCTCTATGGAGCCTTTTGCGGGTAGGAGTTTGAGCATAAGGCGGATAAGCGTGCTCTTGCCGCATCCGTTTGGCCCAAGCAGCGAGACCACCTCGCCTTTGAAAAGCGCAAAGTCAACCCCTTTTAAAACGCTCTTTTTGTTGTATGAGAAGTGCAAATCCTCTACTTTTAAAATTGGTGTTAGTTCCATACTGCCCTCGCGTTTTTAAGTACGATGATAAAGATAGGAATCCCAATAAGCGAGGTTAAGATCCCGATGGGAATCTCAACGCTAAGCGCCAAACGCGACACTGCATCGGCAATGAGTAAAAAGGCTCCGCCGGCAAGTGCGCTTAAAGGGACAAGCAACCGATGAGAAGGCCCCACCGCCATGCGGATGATATGGGGGATAATCAGCCCGACCCACCCGATGATGCCCGCCATAACGACGGCAAGCGAACTTGCAAGGGTGGCAAGCGTGATAGTAATGATGCGAATGCGCTTCACATTGACACCAAGCGCCTTTGCCTCTTCATCACCCAGACTTAAAAGATCAAAATATTTACTCATAAATATCATGCCAAAGATGCTTAGCAAGATAGGAATGCTCACCGGCAAGACCTCGTCAAGCTGCGCCATAGAGAGCGAGCCCATAAGCCAATAGACGATGGCGGGCAGAGTAGAGTAGGGGTCTGCGAGATATTTGACGATAGAGAGCAAAGAGGTAAAGAGCGACCCGCTGATCACCCCGCCAAGAACCAGCATCACGGTGGAGCGCGAGTTGGTCACCATGGAGCCGATAAGCACCGAAAAACCAACGGCGACAAAGCCGAAAAGAAATGCGAGTATCTGCACTACAAGCCAGTTTTCGCTGAGTAACATACCGCATGCCGCGCCAAAAGAGGCTCCTGCTAAAACCCCTAAAATACCCGGGGAGACAAGAGGATTGACAAACATCGCCTGAAAGACGGCTCCGCTTGTGGCAAGCGCCGCGCCTATAAGCAGAGCAAGGAGTATGCGAGGCAGACGAATCTGCATGATGATATTCTCTATTAGCTCGGTTTGCCCTGCGTCGCTTGGCAAGAGGCCAAAAAGTTTATATCCCAAAAGCTCTATAAAAAGCGAGGGCTCTATGGGATAGTGCCCAAAGAGCAGCATCAGCAGAGCAAGAGAGAGGAGTGTGATAAAAGATACAAAGAGTAGATTCATAATATATTCTCGTTAAGATTTTTGAAGATGAAAAGAGACAGGTATCTCAAGTCGTGTCGTCGTCGGTAGTTTTGGGTACTCTCCGCTGAGTGCAAGCACTGTTTGGAGAGCTTTTGTATCGAGTGAAGCGCTTCCGCTTTTTTGTGCAACACTTGCGCTCTGGACTATTCCGTTCTCGTCCAGAACAAAAAATATCACCACGACCCCTTCGATACGGAGCTTTCGAGCAAGTTTGGGATAGACTAGATTCTTTTGAATCATGGCTCGAATAGCTCTGAGCATACTAGGAGCGAGAGTCGGCTCTTTATCGTCTAGAGGCGGTGTTTTTGTTGCTTGTGTTGCACTGTTGGAACCAGGAGAATGAAGAGGCTTCGTTACGAAAGCGGGACTCTCTTCACTCGTTACAAGAGGCGTAAACGCCTCGGGCGATTGCACTTTTTCTTCTAAGATCGGTGCATTCGCCGGAGGGGTCAGTGGCTCTATCGCGGCTCTTTTTTTGGCATGAGCCCTTTTTTGGCTCTTTGTATGAAGCGGCTTTATGATCCCTTTTTTTGGTGTTATCGGTTGTGAGAGCAGTGAGTGTTTTGCTAAAGGTAAGGGGTGCTCTTTTACGACCAACGAGCTAAGAGAGATCTTCACATACCTTGGCGTTCGTGTTTCAGCAGCTCTCTTGTGAGAAAAATCGACTGCAAAGAGGAGTGCCGATAGCGCCAAAGCGTGCAGTGAGATCGAAGTAGCAAACGCTTTGTATCGGATTTCTTTTTTTATATCTATCATATTTGATATAACGATCGAGTCTTGATAGCCCATGATAGTATCCCTTCTCTTTAGTGTTATATTTAAAAAGATATAACGATTTAGAGTATAGTTTTCATAAACTGTTCCATTGCTGCTAAGCGGGGTTTGTGAAGAGTAATTCGTTATATCTTAGAAAATATAGCGAATTATATGAAAGAGAAACTTAAAAAACTCCGAGGCCTTCTTAGGAGCCAATGATAATACTTTTAAATGAGACGAGCGCGAAGAGATTTTGATGGATCGTGAGAGTCTCGCTCTCCTCTAGCGGCGTGAGAGCTACGAGTTTGTGACGCTCATCTATTGAAAGCGTCACTTCAGAGGAGTCTTCATTTCTTTCGATCGACTCGATGGTCGCGGGGATGATGTTGGTTGCCTCTACATTTTTTGGCGGCGTTGTTACAATTTTGACATCGCTTGATTTGATGATGGCGTAGATATCATCCCCCACGCTTAGGTTCATGCTCTGCATCGATTTTGAGGTAATACTTGAGGTGAGTTTGATAGCAGAAGAGAGCTGCATCGTAATAAGAGCGTTGAGGTTGTTATAGGAGATATTGGTAATCTTGCAGAGCAGCTGGTTTCTTGCACTCGTAGTCAAAAAGACGCGGTTTAAAATCTTTGCGAGGTGCTCGGGTGAGTCGCCTGCTTGGCTGAAACGCTCTATAAACTGGCGGTGGAGTTCGCTGAAGCGTTCATAGGTGGCGATAAGCTCGTGTGCATAAGGGGTGAGCTTCGTGCCTCCGCCCCCTTTGCCCCCTGTTTGGCGCTCTATGAGCGGCTCGTCGGCTAGGGCGTTCATCTGGTTGATGCGCTCCCATGCGGCTTTGTAGCTCATCTTCATCTCTTTGGCGGCGGCGTTGATCGAGCCGCTCTGTTCAATGCGCTTGAGCAGTTCGATACGTCCGGAACCCAAGAAGTTCTCACCCTTTTTTGTAAGCCAAAACCTGCCGTCAATCTTCAAAATATCCCCTTTTGCAGAGTAATTTTATCATATTGCTTGTAAAATGCTCGGCATGAAAAAACGATACAGAATTTTAGTAACTAATGATGACGGCTATCAATCAAAGGGGCTCTTGGAGCTAATAGAGACACTGCGAAGCATTGATGGCGTAGAGGTGACGGTCGTGGCACCGGCAAACGAAAAGTCGGCGTGCGGACACTCGCTCACTCTCACAAGGCCGCTGCGTTTTATCGGGGTGGATGATGAGTTCTACAAGCTTGACGACGGCACCCCGAGTGATTGCGTCTATCTCGCCCTCAACTCGATGTTTTATGAACAAAAGCCCGATCTGCTTATCAGCGGCATCAACCGCGGCTCGAACATGGGCGAGGATATCACCTATTCGGGAACGTGCGCGGGGGCGATGGAGGGGGTGTTGCACAATGTTCCCGCTATTGCCATTTCGCAGGTGGTGGACTTTAGCAACCCGGTGAACGACTACTCTTTGGCATGTGAAGCTATAAAGGTCTTGGTGCAAAAGATCATGAGCGGAAGCTTTCCGCTGCCCCACCGTGAGTTTCTAAACGTCAATGTCCCAAGCGACGTGAGCGAGCTGAAGTTCAAAGTGACATACGCTGGGTATCGCTACTACGCCAACGACGCGCACCTGCACCGAAACCCGCGCGGCGAGGAGTTCTACTGGCTGGGGCTGCATCCGCTGGAGTTCAAAGCGCGCGAAGGCGTGAGCGGCATGTGCGACTATGAGGCGATAGAGGCGGGGTATGTCTCGCTCAGCCCGATCATGCTGGATATGAGTGCCTATAAGACAATGAAGAGCCTAAACGAGTGGATGGACGCGTGAGCAGATTTAAGCGTATAGAGATGCTTATGGGCGATGATTTTACCAAGCTTCAAAATGCGCGTGTCATCTTGCTTGGCGTGGGCGGCGTGGGGAGTTTTTGCCTTGACTGCTTATATCGAAGCGGCGTGAAGGGTATCACCATCGTTGATTTTGATACCTACGACATCACCAACCAAAACCGTCAGATGTGGTCGGAACTGCACGAGGGCGAGGTGAAGGTAGAGGCACTCTTGACGCACTATCCGCAGCTGCAAATCATCCAAGCGCGAATCGACGAGCAGTGGGTGTGGGATTTTGACTTTGAGCCTTATGACGTGGTGCTTGATGCCATCGACGATACTAAAGCAAAGCTCGCACTCGCGCAGAAGTGCTATAAAAAACTCATCTCCTCTTTTGGGAGTGCCAAGCGTCTTGACCCCACAAAAGTGCAAGTCGCCGATATCTGGAAGAGCTACGGCGATGCTTTTGGGGCAAAGATACGCTACGAGCTTAAAAAACGCGGATTCAATAAAAAGTATAAAGTGATCTTTAGCGCCGAGGAGGCACAGAGCAAAGAGAAGGCGAGCTTTATGGGCGTGACGGCCACGTTTGGGCTCGTTATGTGCGCCGAAGCGATCAAAAAGCTAAGGGGGCATTAACGCGTGAGACTCTTTGTGGCGTTGTGGCTTCTTATCATCTGCGTGAATGCGCAGGAGAGCGTAGAGTTTGACTATGAGATCGATGCCTACTACTCCAATGTGAGTCTCTTTTTTGACATCGACAGCGAGCATGAGCTCTTTAACGCCACACAGATGAGCGAGGGCGATATCTATAAACGCCTCTTTTTGAATTCGCTTCGCCCTAATATCTTCCTAATAGAGGCTTCTATTCACCCGATGGGGATCGGGGGGCTCTATTTTCGCCAAAACAATGAAGCGATGTATGATCGTTCAAAATTAGAGGAGTTCAACTGGATCAAAGCGATTACGGCAGGGTTTGAAGAGCCCTACGCGCTCTCATTTTTTATAGGGCGGATGATGCTCTTTAAACGCGAGCAAAGCGACTATATCGGTAAAAACCGCGCCTATACGGGGCTGCTTGTAAGTGTGGGGGACTACACCATCAAAGAGAATATCGCCCACCGTGACAGATGGGCGAACTTTGAGATCAAGCTAAAAGGAACACGCGAGAAGGATATCCAAGACCTCGACTGGAGCTTTCGTATCGGTTCGCGCATTCACGAGAACAAGAACTTTGCCAATAACATCTATTTCGGTGCGCGACGAAGCAGCATCGACTACAACGAGAGGATACTCTCATTTTTATATAACAGCGCCTTTAGCTCTATGATCGCCTTTAGCGCCGATAGATTGGAGCTCACCGAAGCAGAGGTGATGGTAGAGAAGAAGTACCCGCTTGCATGGGCGAAAAAGGTGAGTTTCGGGCTGGGTGTGGGTTATTTGTACTCTAGCAGCGCAAAATATAGAGGCGAACTCTTTGAAGAGGGGATTGATAATCATCAAATCCTCATTCGCCCAAATTTTAAGTGGTAAAAGGAAGTTGATTGTTTGATTTTTTAGAGAGTGACTGGTTCGTTTTAGGACTAGAGATCGTTTTTTTACTCTTTATAGCGTTTGACGTCAAGCGCTATTACGAGACGAGAAAACGGGAGTATATCGTCAATATCCTGCTCACGGTTGGGTTCTTCTTTTGGGCGGTCATGCCCTTTTATAAAAGCTACTACGAGTGGAACGATGCGCAAAAGAGCGACTATATCTCGGCATGTGAAAAGAGTGAGCAAAACGCCACGCTGTGCGGCTGTGTGAGTAAAAAAATCTTTCAAGAGTTCGGGCATGACGATTTGGATATGAATTCGAGCGACTACAAAGAGTTTTACGTAGAGAGTAAAAAAGAGTGCCAAGATGATTGATGCGCGTTTGCAGGTAGAGGGTATCGTGGGTGATGGGTGCGGCGGCGGACGCATATTCTACATAGAGGGCGACACGCTTTTAGCGTATGACCCTGTGAGCAATGAGAGCATGGAGCTGTGCCGTGATATTCACATGCCAAAAGCTATAAGCAAAAAAGGGTGCGTCGTGCGTGTGGCATGTGAAAACGAGATCGTGGAGTTTGAGCTCTCTAGCTTCACAAAAACCGTAATGAAAATCTGATACAATTGCAAAACAAAAGCAAAAAATTTCTGCCTCTTTAGAGGCAAGCTTTAGTCGCCCAAGTGGCGCAAACGTAGCCAATTGGAGCTTTGCTTCAATGGCGTATAAAATATATAATCAACGAGAGAGATATGGATAGAGTAGAACCGATGACACTGTTTGGATACAAAAAACTCCAAGCAGAGATGAAAGATTTAAAAGAGAACCAAAGACCCGCAACCGTAAAGGCGATCGAAGAGGCGCTTGAGCACGGCGACTTGAAAGAGAATGCGGAGTATCACGCGGCAAAAGAGCAGCAACGCCTGATAGACGGGCGTATGATAGAGCTTTCAGAGCTGATTCAAAGTGCAAAGATCGTGGATCCGAGCCAATTAGAACACACAAAAGTGAGTTTTGGCTCTACGGTAGTTTTGCTTGATTTGGATGCGGATGAAGAGGTGACATACACGATCGTGGGTGGATGCGAATCCAATCCTGAATTGGGTCTCATCTCGTTTAGTTCGCCGCTGGCAAAGCAGCTTTTAGGCCGTGAAGAGGGGGACGATTTCAAGGTTAAGCTTCCTAGCGGAACAAAAGAGTATGAGATCGTAGAGGTCAAATATCAGGAGATCGTCTTTGAGTGCCATGATTAAAGTAGGGATAGTCGGGGCAAGCGGCTACACGGGGCTTGAACTTGTCAAGATGCTCATAACGCATCCGCGTTTTGAACTTACCTATGTGGCCAATTCAGAGGGCGGAGTGAAGCTTGCCGATCTGCACCCATCTTTGGCAAAAGTGGTCGATTTGGATGTCGTGAGAGTAAATGTGGATGATATCGCCGCAACGTGCGAGCTGATATTTTTAGCCGTGCCGCACCAGACTGCTATGGCGCTTGTAAAGCCGCTTTTGGCTAAAGGTGTTAAAGTGGTCGATCTCTCGGCTGATTATCGTCTGCCCCAAGATGTTTACGAGGCCTACTACTGCCCACATACGGACGAGGCTAACCTTTCACATGCCGTTTATGGCTTGCCGGAACTCTTCCGCGAGGAGCTCAAATCTGCCAAACTCGTGGCAAATCCGGGCTGTTTTCCAACATCCGCGATTCTAGGCGCACTGCCGTTTTTAGAGTACCGTGTAGAGGGAACGCCGCTTATCGTGGACTCGAAAACGGGCGTGAGCGGAGCGGGCAAGAAACTCAGTGATAACACCCATTTCGTAAATGTGAACGACAACCTCTTTGCCTATAATCCACTGCTGCATCGCCACTCACCGGAGATCGCGCACAAACTCTCGATCCCATCCGACGAGGTTCACTTTGTGCCGCATCTTGTTCCCGTGACGCGCGGGATGATCTCTTCGATCTATATGCAGACCAAGGGCGACTTTGATGCTTATAAGGTGCTTGAGGATTTCTACAAAGATGAGCCTTTTGTGCGTATCAGCAAAAAGCCCGTCGATATGAAGAGCGTCGCAGGGACGAACTTCTGTGATATCTATGTCAAACAGAGCAAGAACATGCTCTTTATCTCAAGCTCGATAGACAACCTTATGAAGGGGGCTTCGAGTGCGGCCGTTGCCAATGCGAATTTGATGATGGGGCTTGATGAGACTCTAGGGATTCCCGTAATCGCCTATGTCCCATAAGATTTTAGAGGGGGCATTCTTAGTCGCCGATGCGCACTATTCACATGCCAGACCCGAACTGCTCGATTTTTTCAAAGCGATCGATTCGGGAGAGCTGCAGCCCACACAGCTTATACTGATGGGCGATATCTTTGATGCGCTTTTTGGCGGTGTTAAAGAGAGCTACGCGCCAAACGATGGGGCCATATCGCTTTTAAATAGTATCTCGCAAAAAATAGAGCTTCTCTATCTTGAGGGCAACCACGATTTCAATCTTGCAAAGATATTCTCACATGCCAAAATATTTCCCATCCAAGCTCAGCCCGTGGCATGTGAGTTTGAAGGCAGAAGCGTGGCACTCGCACACGGCGATCTTGACGGCCCGCTTCTCTACAGACTCTACGCCAAGATGATTCGCTCCCCTTTGACGCTCTTTTTTCTAGCGATCATCAACCGCCTCTTAAAGAACAAGATACTAGACGATCTTGATAGTTATCTCTCAAAAAAAGATGACTGCAAGGAGTTTATCGGCTTTGAAGAGTTCACCCTTAAAAGAGAGCTAAAAAAGTATGGATGCGACTATTTTATAGACGGCCATTTTCACCAAAACAGGGGCTTTTTAAGCGACGGGGTAAGCTACTTCAACCTTGGCGCTTTTGCTTGCAATCAAAGATATTTTATTGTAAAATCGTCCGACAATGCTCCTATACTGCAAGAGATGGCGTATAGCAACAAGGGTTAGCAAACATGAAAAAAGACAACTCACTCAAGGTTGGTTCCAATGAGATGGAACTCGTCGATTTTCGTATCTTCAAAGAGGAAGACAACGAGATATACGAGGGGATCTACGGGATCAATGTTTCAAAGGTTAGAGAGATCATCAAAGTTCCGAAGTTAACGGAGCTTCCGGGGACTCCGGATTTTATCGAAGGGATATTCGACCTTCGAGGGGTCGTAATACCGGTCATCAACCTTGCATCATGGATGGGAATTAACGAACCTCAAAAGGTACGGCGCAGTACGCGCGTCATTATCACGGAGTTCAATAATGTCCTTATCGGATTCATCGTTCATGAGGCCAAAAGAATCCGCCGTATCAGCTGGAGCGATATTGAGCCTGCCTCTTTTGCTACAAGCTCGGGAGCGCTTGATGGAAGCAAGATAACGGGTGTAACGAAGATAGAGGATGATGCGGTCTTGCTGATCCTCGACCTTGAGAGTGTCGTTCAAGACCTTGGACTCTATGAGCCCGATACGGGAAGTATCCCGCAAAACATTCAGACCTTCTCGGGTGTGGCGCTCATTCTAGACGACAGCGCTACGGCGAGAAAGATCGTCAAAGAGGCGCTTACGAAGATGGGTTTTAACGTCATCGAAGCGATCGACGGACAAGAGGGCTTAGAGAAGCTCGATGAGCTCTATGATGTCTATGGGGATGATATCGCTAAACATCTCAAGATCATCATTTCGGATGTCGAGATGCCTAGAATGGATGGATTCCACTTCGCGGCCAATACGAAAAAAGACGGGCGTTTCAATAACATACCGATCGTCTTTAGCTCATCGATCAGCGATCACTTTAGTGAGTTACGCGGCAAAGAGGCAGGCGGAGAGTCGTATTTGGTCAAGTTTGATGCCAACTCGTTTTATGAAGAAGTGGCACGCGTCGTGCGTGCACATATGAAGTAGGAGTGTAAAATATGGATGAATTTCAAGAGATATTGCAGGACTTTTTAGTTGAGTCCTTTGAGCTGATCGAGCAGCTTGACCAAGATCTTGTCGAGCTTGAGTCCAACCCCGAAGATCTAGAGCTCTTAAACGGGATCTTCCGCGTCGCTCATACGGTAAAGGGTGCCTCTTCGTTTTTGAACTTTGACGTCTTGACGCACCTCACGCATCACATGGAGGATGTTCTCAACAAGGCTAGACACGGCGAACTTATAATATCTCCCGATATCATGGACGTGATCTTGGAGTCGGTTGACCTGATGAAGATGCTGCTCAGCAACATCCGCGATACGAGCAGCGACGCAGGCATCGACGTTTCGGCATGTGTCGCAAGATTAGACCGCGTCAGCGGGGGTGATGGGCATGTAGAGACTCCAAAGGCCTCTGCACCGGTTATGGAGCCTGAAGAGAGCTTTGAAGAGGAGCTGATATTCGAAGAGGAGCCTCAGGCATCAAGCACGCAAGGGGCTCAAGAGGAGCCTGACTACGATAGTATGAGTGCTGATGAGATCGAAGCGGAGATAGAGCGGCTTTTAGCGCAGCGTCAAGCCGAAGATAAAGCCAAGCGAGAGGCAAAAATGGGTAGTGCTACACCGCCACCGCCGCCTGCACGTCCTGCGCGTAAAAAAGATGACGACGACGATGATGACGAAAGAGGCGACGCTCGCGCTGCCGCTCCTACGAAAAAGGCGCCTGCCACGGTCGAACAGACGATACGCGTCGATGTCAACAGGCT
>JACXUD010000052.1 GCA_014764025.1 Campylobacterota bacterium
AAGCTACGGCGATGAGCGGCAACGATGAGGGAGGAAAAATCTCCAAAGCCCTTCGGGAAGGGCAATTTTTACTCTCTTTAGGCGTCGGGTCTCTTCCTCTTAGCTTTGGCTAGGAGGTGCAAGACCCTTCTATAAATAGAATAAAATTGCTCCTTCTAAAATCGCACGTAGGATTTTTAGAGATGCCCTTTAATTGTATATCTTTTTTTAATACTATGAAGAGCCTATCAAATAAATAGTTTAAAATAGTAATAAAAATGTGAACTAATGTAACATTGAAAATACATTTCAATCTTTCAAGCTGATTGATTTTTTTAAACCAAACCGCTAAGTAGGCTTTTAAAGCAACATTATGAGTGATTTTGATAAAATCGCCCAAATTTAAAAGGGTTGCAGATGCTCATTCCAAACGATCTTTTACAGGGTAAAAAAATACTTTTAGGCGTAAGCGGCAGCATCGCCGTCTATAAGTCTCTCGAGCTTGTCCGCCTCTTTACCAAAGCAGGTGCAGAGGTCAAAGTTGTGATGAGCGAAGCGAGCAAGAAGTTCGTCAATCCGCTTGCGTTCGAGACGCTCAGCGGCAATGCGGTGCTAGACGATACCAACGAATCTTGGACGAACGACCACAACCACATCAAAGCCGCGCAGTGGGCCGATCTGATGGTCATCGCACCTGCAACGGCCAACACCATCGCAAAGCTTGCAAACGCCATTGCCGATACCATGCTCTTGCAGTGTGCCCTTGCCTTTTCACATGCCAAAATCTTGGCTCCATCGGCCAATACCAATATGATCCACAACCCCATCACTCAGGCCAATATGAAGATGCTTGCCATCGCCAACTACACGCTTGTCGGCACACAGACCAAAGAGCTTGCATGCAAGACCACGGGGGACGGCGCCATGGCGGAGCCTATCGAGATTTTCTGGCAGAGTGCGCGTGCACTCTTAAAGGATGATTTCTGGGCAGATCGCCGTGTTATCGTCACGGGCGGGGGAACCATCGAGAAGATAGACGACGTGCGCTATATCTCGAACTTCTCAAGCGGCAAGATGGCATCATCGCTTGCAACCGCGCTCTACTGCAAAGGTGCCGACGTCAATCTTATCGCAACACGTTTTGAGCCTGATCTACCTCGAGAGATGCACACGATAGAGGTGCAGAGCAGTGAAGAGATGATGGAGTATCTGGTCGATTCGATCCGCATCGCCAAAAAAGGCAAACTCTCAAAGGCGTCGCTGATGGATGCGCATCAGATCCATCTGATTCAAAAGAAGCCCTACCTCTTTATGGCCGCAGCGGTAAGCGATTTTGTGCCCCAGTTTACGCAAAGCGGCAAACTCAAAAAAGAGCAGCTTGGAGAGAGTTTTGAACTCAAACTCAAAAAGAACATAGATATCTTGGCAACCGTCGATAAGAGCGACATCACGACGGTCGGTTTCAAAGCCGAGATGGATGCACGGAGCGGATTCTCACATGCCAAAAACATGCTGGAGCGCAAAAACCTTGATGCGGTCTGCTACAACCACCTCAAAGACTCATCAAGCTTCGGCAGTGATACCAACGCCATAGAGTTCATCACCAAAGAGGGTGTCGCCACACTTTCACATGCCGATAAGTTTTCTCTTTCACTTTCACTCCTTGAGCAAGCAAAGAGTCTATGAACCTCACGATCAATAATCTTGCGGCATTGGCGAAATCGCTGAACGCTTCTCCTAGCGAGCTCAAAGCGCTTATCAAGCTTGCTTCGATCGAGGTGCTAAGCTCTTTGGGTGAGGGCAAATACTCCATTGCTATGCAGAACAAAAACCTCACCGTCTCTTCGCAACTACCGCTTGAGAGCCAAGCGAAGTACTGGGCGACTCTTGCAAACCCAAAATCTGCCCTTCCCGAGCTCTCTTCGCTTGTAAAGATGCCCTCGCTTTTGGCACAGCAAAACACCCATATCCGATACGAATTTGACTTCTTAAGAGAGCTCTTTAGCAAGCCAAAACCCGTAGAGAGACTTAAAAGCTCTCTGCTCGAACAGCTTGCAATGAGCACAAGCAAAGAGGAGTTCAAAGAGCTAAGCACCCTTCTGCTCTCCTTACAACACGGCGTAGTGACGCTGCCGATGTTGTTTAAGGGGTTTTATGGGGTTTTACAATTTAAAAAACGCTACAATACGAAAAATAAAAGAGAGCACATCGAGTTCTATGCGGCCTTTGAACTGCTTGGCCCCGTTTCGGGTCTGATCAGTTTGGAAGATGAACTGATAGAGCTTACGCTAAACGTCGCTTATGCACAGACAAAAGAGTTTTTAGAGCTCCATACAAGAGAGTTTTCACATGCCCTCACTATTGCGCTGATGCCCTCGATCGAGCCTCTTGCCGAGCTGAACGAAAATAGATCACTACTGGATATTGTTATATGAACATCGCAAAACACATCGCAATCATCATGGACGGGAACGGCCGCTGGGCAGAAGCTCGCGGCGAGAAGCGGGTCAAAGGGCATGAGGTGGGTGCCGATGTCGTTCGCGATATCACCACCTACTGCTCGAACCATCCCCAAATCGAACGCCTGACCCTCTACGCCTTCTCTACGGAGAATTGGAAGCGCCCGCGCCTAGAGGTTGAATTTTTGATGAAACTCTTAGACAGATACCTTAAGAACGAGCTTCCGAAATACCTTGAGAACAACGTACGTTTCGAACCTATCGGTGATCTCAGCGCTTTCTCCGCTTCGCTTCAAAAGACCATTCAACACGTCGTCGATAAGACGGCACACTGCAACGGTCTGGTACAATCTTTGGCACTCAACTACGGTGCCCAGGATGAGCTCGTTCGCGCAATCAACAAGATCAAAAGGACTAGCGAAACGATAACGCCCGAAACTCTCTCAAATGCGCTTGACTGCAAGCAGGATGTCGATCTGCTTATCCGTACGGGCGGAGACAAGAGGCTTTCGAACTTCCTGCTCTGGCAAGCAGCCTATGCCGAGCTCTGCTTTGTCGATACGCTCTGGCCGGACTTCACGCCAAACGAGCTTGAAGGGATCATTGCGAATTTCTCGAAAATCGAACGCCGATTTGGAGGGCTCAAATAGTGGAGATCTTCATTGCCTTTATCTTCGGAACCCTTCTTGGATCGTTTTTGAACGTGGTGATACTGCGTATCCCAAAAGATGAGTCGGTCGTTTTTCCCTCTTCATACTGCTACTCTTGCGGTTCAAAGCTACGGGCTTGGCACAATATCCCTATCCTCTCTTGGCTCTTTTTGGGCGGCAAGTGCGGCTTTTGCAAAACCAAGATATCTATTCAGTACCCTCTTGTCGAGTTGGCTTCGGGTCTTTTGGCGGCAATGCTCGTCTATAAATACCAAGTTGTCTCAATCCCGCTCATCAGCATCTATCTAAGCTTTTTGATGCTGCTTGCGCTGAGTATGATCGATCTGAAATACAAGATGGTTCCCGACAGCCTCAATATCTTGGCCATCATCTTTGCCGTTTTGGGGGCATGGAGCATCGAAGCAGGAATGCAGAACCTTCAAAACGCCCTCTTGTTCGCAGGCGGTTTCACACTGCTGCGTTTTATGCTTTCATACTACCTTACAAGCCGAGCGCACCGTTTTTACAAAAAAACGGAGACCTCATGGAACAGACACTACCACCGTTACCCCTTTATAGAGGCGATGGGTGAAGGCGACATCATGGTCGCAGCGACGATGGGGGCGCTTTTAGGCATCAAACTCACCCTTTTTGCCATATTCCTCTCGGCTCTTTTGGCGCTGCCGATCTTGCTTATGGTGCAAAATAGAAGTGCCGAAGAGCAGCGCGTACCCTTCGTGCCCTTTTTGGCTATGGCGACACTCATCGTCTTCGTACTGGACTCGCCTATCTTAGACTATCTCAACAGACTCTATGCATAAGCTCAAAGCCTATATCCTCAGCAACCTCTCACTGCTGTTTCTGTCGATATTCCTGCCGCTTTTTGCGATAGCCTCCGTCATATTTCTTATTAAACTTGCAACCTACACCTCGGTGATCCACCTCACCCTATGGGAGATGGCGAAGCTCTACTTCTTTATTCTGCCCGAAGTGCTCTTCTATACGCTTCCCGTGACATTCTTTATCGCAGCGACCATGACGCTCTTTCGCCTCTCAAGCGACAACGAGATCATCGTCCTCTTCTCGCTCGGGATCCATCCCAAGTTCATCTTGAAGATACTCCTTAAACCGGCCATCTTCCTCTCGATAGTCTTGGCTTTTGACTTTTTCATCCTCTTTCCGCACGCCACGGTTCTCTCCAGCAACTTTGTAAGCTATAAAAAGAGTGAAGCGCAGTTCAACCTCTCGGCATCGGAGTTTGGCCACAGTTTTGGCGATTGGCTGCTCTATATAGGTGCCAACAATGAAGACGGAAGCTACAGCGACGTCTTTTTGTTCAACAAAAATAAAAAAGAGGAGCTCCTCATCAGCGCCAAAAAGGCGGAGGTTATAAACGATCAAGGGATTTTACGCCTCAAACTCAGCGAGGGAGAGGGGTACAGCTACTCCAGCGAGAAGTTCTCGCAGGTCAACTTCGAGACGATGTATATCAACGACTCGCTCAAGACCGACCTCACCGAGTACAAGACGCCGCTTGAGTATTGGCAAAGCGAACATAGACGCGAAAGCAAAAGGCAGATGTTCATCACTGATACGCTGCTCTCGATCTTTCCCATCATCTCGCTCTTTTTGGTCGCGAGTATCGGCATCGTGCATGCGAGACACCAAAAGGGGCGAATATACCTCTACCTCTTCTTGGGGATCGTCATCTACTACGGTGCGACGATGGGGCTTCAAAAGCTGCTTCTCTTTTACACCATCCCCGTAGTCGCCATCCTCTGGACACTCATCACATACATCATCTATAAAAAGACGATCGTGGCGCGTTTTTGATGAGAGTCGCCCTTACCGTAAGCTATAACGGAGCCTCGTTCGAGGGGTTTCAGATCCAAAAACACACCAAGAACACGATCGCCGGAGCGCTTGAGCATGTACTTGGCATCTTGGGCATCGAGTCCAAGATAGTCGCCAGCGGCCGCACCGATGCGGGCGTGCACGCTACGGGTCAAGTTTGCCACATCGACCTGCCTCCGTTTTGGAGCGATCTGACAAAACTTCAGAGGGTCATGAACGAGATGCTCCCAAAGAGCATCCACGTCAAGAGGATACGCGAGGAAAGTAGTGATTTTCATGCGCGCTACAGCGCCAAAAAGCGACTCTATCGCTATATCATCAAAGTCGGCGAACCAAATCCCTTTGAAGATGCCTTTGTGACCTTTGTAGAGTCGCTTGACTTTGATGCACTTCAAGAGAAGATAGCCCTCTTTGTGGGAGAACACGATTTTGCGTATTTCATGAAGAGCGGCAGCGACATCGGCTCGACGGTGCGCACCGTCTATAATGCGTATGCCTACAGACACAGAGGCTATATCGTCTTGCATTTCGAGGCCAACGGTTTTTTACGAACGCAGATACGGCTGATGGTGGGCGCGCTTTTGAAATTCACATGCCAAGAGATCACCGAACAACTCACATGCCAAAAAAAGCACAGACTCAAACCCGCCCCCGGCAACGGGCTCTATCTGGCGAAGATTAAGTATTGAGCCAAATACTATCTTTTAGTTTACACTCGCATTAGTTAGACTTTTATATTTATCACTTATTCTTATAAAACTGCAAAACTCAAAAAAATATCTATATAATTCCGCGCCTCAATGATGGGGATATGATAAGGAACACGTACATGAAAATTCTATTTCCAAGTCTATTGGCAGCACTATTATTAGTAGGATGTGGTGAAGATACTACTACGTCTCAAGAGAACACTCAAGTAGCAAAAGAAGCAGCACCTGAGCAACAAGCACAACAAGCAACACAAGTAGAAAACAACGAAACTACAGTTGAGTCAAACGAAACAGCTCCTGTTAGCCAAGAGAAATAATTACAATCACAAATCAAAGAGCTTGCATCCGCTATTTGGATGCATCCTCTCTTTTATTAAAATGCGGCATATACTGCGCCGTGTTATATATCCCGTAAGTCAAATCTTTCATCTTCTGCGTAACTTCAGGATGCTCTTTTGAGTGATCCACAAGCGGTTCGTCGCTATAGAGCTCATATAATCCCTCGTTCGTGCCGTCTGCACGCGTTTTATAGTAGTACTTCTCGCCTATAAGCCCTATGAGCGGATTGGATGAGTGGGTGATGCTAAAGGCGTAGCGCTTGTCGTCAAAGCGCGTATCGAACATGTCGCGCCCAAGCGTCGTCGCCGTGTAGCTTACCCCTGCCAATGATGCGATGGTCGGCAGTGCATCGACCTCCGAGACCACTTTGTTATAGACTTTTGGCTCTTTTATGAAGGGCGAATAGATAACGAAAGGAACCCTAAGCGCGCCCGTGTCTAGCTGGCTTCTCCCCTCGCCTTTTGGAACGTGCTGACCCGTACTGGCCGAGATGCCGTGATCGCCCCAAAATACGAATATCGTATTTTTATAGTATGGGCTCTCTTTGGCGAGCCTCATAAAGTGGCCGATTGAGTGGTCCATAAAGCGAAACGAGTTGTACTCATCGACCGATGCAAAGCCGTACTTCTGCACGTCAGCATCGCTTACGTCTGTACGGACTTTAAAGCCGTAGTGGTTATCCGGGATCGTATAGGGTCTATGGTTGCCCGATGTTTGAATAATAGAGAAGAATGGCTCTTTTGCCTGTTGCAGCGCCGCGTTGGCCTCTATAAAGAGGTCGATATCGGATATTCCCCAAACATCCGTTCTAGGCGAGACGTATGAGCCCTCTTCATAGAGATGCAAGTTATCAAGCGACTGGTTGAGCATACCGCGGATATTCCCCCATGATGCAGAACCCCCTATGAAGTAGTACTTCTCGTACCCTTTGAAATCGTGTGCGATGGAGTGCTGATTGACGATAAGCGGGTTGCGGCTCGATGTACCTTGCAGCTCTACGTCGGGCAGGCTTGTGAGCGTACAGTAGATAGAGCGCGCCGTTCCCGTTGCAGGCGTGAAGTAGTTTTTAAAGTAGATGCCATTTTGCGCCAGCTCATTAAAGTTTGGCGAAGGATCGATGGGATTGCCCGAGACGCTTGATTTGTATGAGGCGAACGACTCTAGAATGACCACGACTATATTTGGTTTATCGGCTATCTGATGCGTCGGCGTGATGGCGCGGTGAAAATTGAGAGAGGTCGCATTTTGATCCTCGACCCCAAGATAGTCGGCCATCAGAGGATAGTAGCTGCGAACCCTCTCTATATCATACGAGACGCGGCCGTTCTTCCATGTATCAAAGAAGTAGTGCATCGGGTTGTAGGCAAGCTGTGTCGCAAACGGGTGTTTAGAAAAGGTGGCGTCGCTCCAGCGAAGCGGATACTGCGAGAGTTTCGAGTAGCCCGCAACCGCCATCACCAAGAAGCCGCCGATGGCGATCATAACGAGTTTTGGCCATGCGTAGGCCACGTCATCCTGCTTTGCGATAGAGATGAAAAGACGATTTGTGAAATAGATAAAGAGTGCCACGGAGGCAAAGAGGGCCGCAAGGATAGTGATGACCGGATAGCTCTCCCACACCATCTGCGCAGAGATGGCGGCATTCTCTAAAAATCGCAGTGCCGTAAAGTCAAGGCGCGTGTTCAGATAGGCGTAGTGACCGAAATCGAATATATAAAAGAGCGTAAAAAGCGTAAAGAGCGCACTAAGATAGACCATCCACCCTATGCGTGCGGCCGTGTAGCGAAATGGGCTGAGCCACTTGATACCGCCGAGCAAAAAGAGCGGCAGCACCATCAAGACCGCCATACGCAGGTCAAAACGCATCCCTATCCAGAGCGACTGCGCAAGATCACTTATGATAAGCGGTGATTCGGGGTCGTTATAAGCGAAGTAAAAAGCAAGACGCATCAGCGTCAAGAGAGCGCCGAGTGCGACTATAAATAGAGTGATGAAACGAAAGAGTTTTGGCAGTTTTTTCAAAAACGGCATGTGAAACCTTAGAAGCTAGAAAAATAAGAGTAGATTTTATCTTTTTATAGTTACTCTAAAGTAAATCGCATTACAATAAAGCTCAATTTTTCACAAAGAGTTACTACATGCAGAATATTGAAGTGCCCGAGGGGATGAATTCTGAGGTGCTGATGCACCTTATGGACCCAAAAAACTACGGGAAACTGGAAAACGCCAGCGGTGTCGGCGTTGCGGTGGATGAAAAGACGGGCGAGTACGTCATATTCTACTCGCTCATGGATGATCTCAACATCATCGACGTTCGTTTTGCCACTAACGGCTGCCAAGACACGGTGGTGGTGGGTTCCATGTTCACCGAGATGATAAAGGGGCACGATGTCGAGTATGCCCAAAACTCCATAGCCAAGCTCAACGAAAAACTCGGCGGTGCGACGCCGCAGCAGCAGATATGCGCCGATATGGTGCTGAGCAGTTTCGTGGCATCGATGATGAACTACGAGAATCTGCAAAACGGCAAGAGCGAAGAGATGCACGTATTGAAAATGAAAGAGACATGCGAGGCCAACGATGAACAAACAACTCTATAAAAGCCGCCACGAAATCTGGCTGCATACACTTTTTGCCTCTTTTGCCATCAACGACCAAGAGCTCAAATCACGCCTTTATGAGTTCTCGCAGATACACTTCCGCCACATGAAGTGGGTAGGCAACGAAACTTTGGCATGTGAGAATGACTATAACTACGACCGCTCTATGAAGCTTTTGAAACGAAATTCGGTCTTTGAAGTGCTTGAAGCGCTCAGAGCCGAGATCATAAATTCACATGCCATATTCGATAGTTCCGTGCTTTGCGAGCGCATGAGAACCGATGATTCTTTCATGATCTACACTCTTGAAAATCTCCTTTCACATGCCAAAAACGATGCGCCGGTCACTGCCTTTAATACGGCACGAAAATGGGGAGAGCTCGATGGGGCACAGATCGACGCGCTGACGATGTTCTTGTTCGAGGAGTCCTACAAGGAGTATGAGCTTATCCTCATCTACGCCTATATGCAGACCCGCACCGACGACGCGCTTCGCTACAACATCTTTCAAGACCTTATAGACGAATCACACTTTCACCTCAAAAGCTTCGGTAACATGATGGCGCGTCTTGGCATCCTAGCACTTCCAAGGGAGCTGCACGAGATGACCTACAAGATAAAAGACCTTAAAAAATTCGTGGTTGACGGCATCGCCGAAGAGGAGGCAGCCAAAGAGATGTGCCGCAATCTCAGCGCCGCCATCAAAGACGAGGAGCTCTCGAAGTTTTTTGACTTTATCAACTACCAAGAGAGCTACCACATCGAACTCATGAAAAAGCTGCTCTGATTCACATGCCAAGAGATATTCATTTTGAGCTCACCCATGAGATGGTCGAAAATATCGAAACATATAGTCAGCTTCTTAAAAAAGAGCCGAACACCATCTTAAAAGAGGCGCTTGAGCTCTACTTTGAAACGCAGCAAAAGAGGCTCTTCGAGAAGAACATGAACGATGAGAACGCAATGACCAACCTTGATTATGACGAGTTTTGGGATGGGATCGATCTATGAAGCTTCTGCTCTCGTTTCTCTTGGTTCTATCGGCACTATGTGCGAATGACGAGATCAAGATCGGCGTCTTTGCCTATTTGGGGGGTCGAGAAGACGGCGCAAAAATATAGACCGCTTCAAGAGTATCTACAGACAAAAACAGATAAGAAAGTGATAATGGAGTTTCTATCCCAAGACGAGATAGACCAAAAGATAGCAAAAGGCGAGCTGGATATCGTCACTACCAATCCGACCCACTTCCTCTCTATCCGCAACAAAGAGCAGCTAAGCGGCTCGATCGCGACTCTTTCGGGTCTGAGCGAGGGGGTTGTGGTCAATCAGCTCGGCGGGCCTATTCTCGTACCCTCTTCAAGCGATATCCAAACTCTGCGCCATCTCAAAAATAGACGCATAGTCGTGCCAAGCAAACGCAATCTTGGCGGTTTTAATACTCAGGCCTACGAGCTTCATCTCTTGGGCACCGATATCGCTAAATCCGCCAAAGAGATCATCGAGCTTAAATCGAGCCACAAGAGCGTCATAGAGTATATGCTTGCGGGTAGAGCCGAAGCGGCCTTCGTGCGTGACGGTATCTACGAGCAGATGATCAAGAGCGCTCAGCTCAAGGCCGAAGATGTCAGGATCATCCACGAGATGAGAGCCTCGAACCACCCCTACCGCGTCTCCACAAGACTCTATCCCGAGTGGCCGGTCTTTGCGCTTCCCCATGCAAATCAAGAGGACGTCAAGACTATTTTGGCAGCTCTGCTCTCGATCAAGCCCTCCACTTTCGATCTCGGCAAATCGGGCATCAACGGCTACAGCCTTCCGGCTGATTATCTAAGCATAGAGGAGCTCGCACGCGCTTTGAAGCTTCCGCCCTATGAAAATAGCGGGCTTGTAACCTACAGCGATATTTGGGAGCAGCACAAAGAGGGGATCATTGCAGTGATTCTGCTCTTTGGCGTCCTTCTCTT
>JACXUD010000258.1 GCA_014764025.1 Campylobacterota bacterium
GCTGTAATGTCATATAAAAAGCCTAACTGATCCGACATACGCTTCAAAATCGTAGGCAAATCCTGATTAATTGCATTAATGGTCACCGTGCCATTGACCCCTGCATGCAAATCCAACTGTTTTCCAGAATCCTGTGCCAACTTAAATAGAATTTCTTTTACAGGCACATTAACCGCTGCAAGGGAATACTTTCTAATCAGATGCTGAAACTGTGGCTTTGGCGGCTCCACGCCCGGCTTAGTAACTAGCGCTGGAATGCCATCTTTACCGTTTTCCTGGCCAATCACATCCTGCTTATTAATATGCCCCTTAACCGCAAACTCACTGCTTACAGGAGGGGAGACCGGATCTCTCTTTACCTCGGAGGTTGCGCATGATGTCAATCCAAACAATGAAATTGTAAGGATAACTAGTGGAGAGAAAGGGCTAACACAATGTATTTGTTTCATGACTTTTCCCAATTTTCTAGATTTGTTTCGGTATCTCGCACCGTTTGCAGAAGCAAGTGCACTGGAGTAATAAAAGGCTGTGAGGCTTTTAGTGGATTTGGTAGTTCATTAATTTTTTGTAGCAATTGAGAATAACTATCCGAACCCATATATAAAAACTTAATTCGGAATTTTTGCGTATTTGAATTCAAGTCTAACACAACATACAAGCTATCCGTAATCATTTTATATCGTGTATAAAAGGCTTTAGCCTTTAGGTAATCTTCAAGATCAAAGGTTGCCAACTGCACGACATATGAATTTTCATTTAATCCATTTAGCCATTTTACTGCTGCTTCGTGCCTAGATGCTAACTCACCAGCTAGCATAGAGTTAATGCTAGAGTTAGACGACTGTATAAATGAAACCATTGACGGCATCACGGCTGCAACGTCATTAATATGTTGTTTTTTGATTTCTGACAATTTTTGGGCATCTTCTATAGCAACCGCTTCCGTAGCGGTAACTTTCTCATGATTTTCATGAACCGTTACTTCAACATGCTTATCAAGATGAATCTTTTGAGCCGTTTCTTCAAAAGAACGCTCAATCAACAGATTTACACCTTGTTCAAAACGCGTGAGAAAGAATAAAAACAAAAACAACACGACCGCTATTGAAATCAAATAGGGTAAGTATAAGGACCTACTCTCCTTAAGATTTTCTTTCGATAGATTTTTGAAATGTTTGTTTTTTAAGCGTTTGTCTCCAGCCCCAAAAACCGCCATTAACAATTGATCGGCAATGGTATTAATGGCCCGAGGTAGACCACCACTGAGTTTGTGAATCATTTTTGAAAACTTAGCGTCAAAAAAATCTAAGCCCTTGAAAGAGGCCTGCCGCATTCTATAGTTAAGATAGGCCTGCACCTCCTCCGGGGTTAATGGAGGAACGTGTATGTTATATGATATGCGATCTTTCAACTGACGTAGCTGATGTTTTTCAAGAGCCTGATCCAACTCCGGCTGACCAAACAATACAATCTGAATAAGCTTATCAGTATTGGTTTCCAAATTACTTAAAAGCCTCACCTCCTCCAATGTATCAAAGGACATAGCCTGTGCCTCATCCACCAACATTACAACATTCTTTCCGGAGGCATGAAGAGAAACCAATTGGTGTCGTAGCGTTTTCAACAAATGGAATTTAGGAAGATCAGCGTCAAAGCTAAGTGATAGCTCGTCAGCAATATGAAACAATAAATCTTTTGGAGTCAGGTTAGGGGAATTAATGTAAACAAGCGTAAATCGCTCATCCAAAGAGTCTGCTAACAGGCGAAGTAAAGTGGTTTTGCCGCAACCGACCTCGCCAGTCACTTTCACAATAGGATCACCACGCTGTATCACATACGTCAAAGCATTTAAAATATCTTTGCGCGAAGCTTGCTCATAAAAGAAATGTAAATCAGGCGTATTCTTGAACGGTAACTGTGTTAAACCAAAATAACCGCGATACATACCACACCCTCTACTATAAATATTGAATTAGTATAATATCTAAGTAAAAAATGAGGGAGTGATTTATACAAATAAATCGGTAAAGACATGCCGTTTGTTGCTCGGGTTATTTCTGGCAAAAAAAAACCCGCCACGGTGAAGTAGGCGGGTTTTAGGATATAAGCTTGGCGATGACCTACTCTCGCATGGGACCTCCCACACTACCATCGGCGC
>JACXUD010000259.1 GCA_014764025.1 Campylobacterota bacterium
CTTCAAAGATGCTGGGAATCTTTCCCAATACGCCGCGAGGGATCATATTCTCTCTTATCTTTACGTCGGGTCTGCTGAGTTCGGTGCTCTCGAATACGACGACGACACTGCTGCTCATATCTATCGCGATATTCATTACCGAAGATATCAAGCTCAAGATGCGTTTTGCACTTGCCATCGCCTACGGGGCTAGCGTGGGCGGTATTCTCACACCTATCGGTACACCGCCGAACTTAGTCTTGCTTGGGATCATGCAGAGCCATTCGATGGAGAATATTCCGTTTTTTAAATGGGTATTCATGAGTGCGCCGCTTGTAGTTTTGATGTTTATCGCCGTAGGAGCGCTTTTAAGTATAGGCGTATCAAAGAGTAAGATCGAGGTTCCTGCAGATGTGCCGCCGCTTGATATCTTTCAAAAGAAGATACTCATCCTAACCGCTCTTTTGGTCGTTTTGCTCTTTTTGAATGCGCCTATAAGACCATATTGGGAGGGTTTGGGTCTGAGTGAAGCGGGGATACTGCTTGGAGCGGGATTGATGCTCTTTATGCCGCCGTTTCATCTGCTTGACTGGATGAAGGATAAAGTAAAGATACCGTTTCGCATCATGTTCTTGTTCGGCGCCGGTTTTGCCATTGCAAAGGCTTTTAGCCAAACGGGTCTTGCCGATGAGATAGCCTCATACCTCATGGTCTTAACGACCCTTACGCCGATTCTCTTCTTGCTCGGTATCGCACTTTTGGTGACATTCGCGACCGAGATAACCTCGAACACGGCACTGATCTCTATCATGCTCCCCGTTATCTATTCCATTTCGAT
Organism: Campylobacterota bacterium; assembly: GCA_014764025.1. Classification (GTDB taxonomy): domain Bacteria; phylum Campylobacterota; class Campylobacteria; order Campylobacterales; family Sulfurimonadaceae; genus JACXUD01. The sequence goes on from JACXUD010000259.1 coordinate 818, forward strand.
AAAGTCGAATATAGACCCGACACTCTATATGATGGTGGCGACACTATGCGCGAGCTACGCTTTTATGTTGCCTATCGCCACACCGCCTAATGCCATCGCTATGAGCAGCGGGGTGGTCAATACCGCCGATATGATCCGTTATGGAGCAATTTTGAACTTTATAGGGGTCGCACTTATCGTCTTGATAGCCCACCTCTTTTGGCGACACCTAATCTGAGAATGGAATCCTTCTTTTAGGATGGAGCCGATAGAATTGTACATCTAAAAAATGGGGTAGCGCGATGATTGTTCATATTGTTATGTTTAAGTTTAAAGAGGAGAATAAGGCGATAAATATCGCAAGAGTTCAAGCAAAACTCAATAGACTCGAAGATTTGATTCCTGAACTGAAATCTATGGAGGTCGGTATCAACTTTACCCAGAGCGAGAGAGCGTTTGATCTCTCTCTTTACTCGACGTTTGAGAGCGAAGAGGATCTTAAGGCCTATGCAGTACATCCCGAACACCTCAAGGTCGTGGAGGTCATTAAAAGCGTTACGCTAGAGTCGAAGGTAGTCGATTACGTTTTAGAATAGTTGCACTTTCTTTTCACATGCCAAAATCGGCATGTGAAGTTACTCGAATTTCACCTTTTCATACCGCTCGTAAAGCCATGTCGCAACAGCCTCCTTTTCGTCTTCGGTGAGCTTTTTGGGCAGGGAGGGCATAACGCCAAAACGCTCGAGTGCTCCGGGATGGCACATGCTCTTTTGTAGATCAGGGTTTTGAATATAGTCCTTGACAAAGAGGACAAAGAGGTGCTTATGAACGTCATCGTCGTCATCTTTGATGATAATATTCTCTTTGATGCGGTTTGAGACCTCTACCATAGGCGGAGCTTTAAGCGTGTGCAGTTTTTTTGAGTGTCTCTGATTTTTGGATCATCTCAAGATGACAACTCATACAGTTTTACTTATATATCCCATACCCATCCGCTGCAAAAAGAGAGAGTGCGAGAAGTCCATGAAGGAGTGGAACTTTTATCATAATCGGCCTTTAAAGTGTAATAGAAATGTGAGATCTTTGTCTAAGAGTTGCAATTTGGGCTTGATGTGTATCAATAAAAGAGCAAAATTTCATTGCTTGACGAATAAAATAAAAGAAAAAACTACTTAAATCGTCAAATTAGTTTGTAATATTGTCTCTTATGTGGTAAATATGAGCTACTATTACAGAAATTATATTAAGGGCACCTCTAAAAACTCTACGTGCGATTTTAGAAGGAGCAATTTTTACTCTATTTATAGGAGGGGCTCGCACCTCCTAGCCAAAGCTAAGA
>JACXUD010000260.1 GCA_014764025.1 Campylobacterota bacterium
GCGCGCGACATCTTCTCTTGGGTCACGCTGAACTGGCTAGTGGCAAAGATAGTGAACTTTTTATGCTCTTCGAGGCGTTTGTTGTCGATAGTATCGAATGTATAGATCGCCTCTATCTCATCGCCGAAGAACTCAATGCGGATCGCCTCTTGCTCAAAGTAGGGAGGATAGAGGTCTATCGTCTCACCGTTGACGCGGATGTGGCCGCTGTCAAAATAGGTGTCGTTTCGCGTATAGCCCATCTCTACAAGGCGGTAGAGAAGCTTTTTTTGAGCGATATCATCACCTACGGCGATAGACTGCACCATCTTCTCGTACTCTTCGGGATCACCGAGGCCGTAGTTGGCCGAAACCGAAGCGATAACGATAACGTCGTCATAGCTTAAGAGGTTTGCCGTAGAAGAGAGACGAAGACGCTCTAGCTCGTCATTGATAGAGCTGTCCTTTTCAATGAAGAGGTCTTGACGCGGGATGTAGGCTTCGGGCTGATAGTAGTCGTAGTAGGAGACGAAATACTCCACATGGTTATTTGGAAAGAACTGGCGAAACTCGCTATAGAGCTGTGCGGCAAGCGTTTTATTGTGAGTCATGATGATGGTGGGCATCTTCACGTTCTCGATGATTCGCGCCATCGTGTGGGTCTTGCCGCTTCCGGTAACACCCTCAAGGGTCTGGTAGCGATTGCCTTTGAGGATCGAATCGCTGAGCACTTTAATAGCTTGCGGCTGGTCGCCTGCGGGCGAATAGGGGGATATGACTTTAAATTCAGGTTTCTTTTTCATCGGCAGATTATAGCATTTCAGATGTTTAACGATACTCAAGAAGTTTAGATCAAGAGAGAAAAAACGATAGTTGCTATACAAGCTGCGATTAGGTATTTTGTGATAGAATTTCAGACAAGCTATTTAAAAACTTTAGGATGATTTATGATGCAAAATGCCATCGAGAGACTCAACGAAAAAATTTCTGCGATTTTACACAACTACCACTCTCTTCAAGGTGAAGTGGAGATGCTGCGTATGGAGCTGGTGACGCTTAAAGCCGAAAAAGAGATTAAAGACCAAGAGATTCTCAGATTAAACGAAGAGAACTCAAGAAAAGATCTAGAGATAGAAGAGATCGTACAGAAGATTGAGAGCATCTTAGGTTAACGATGAGTAAAAAGATCGGCTTGCATTTTGGAGGAAAACGATTTGATATCGATGTCGATGATCACTTCTCTGGTTTCCTCAAAGAGCAGATGAGCCGGGATTTCAATATCGAGGGCAATAACGATATCAAAGCTCTTCTGCAAGCCTATATCCGCAAAAATTATGAACTCTATGAAAATGAGAAGCGAGTAGCGGCTCTTTTGGAAAAGATCGAGAAGAGTTTTAGTTTATAAAACTTTCAGTTTAATATGATATAATTTCGCCCTACAAAACGGAAACGTTTTTGAAAATAGTATGCGTCCATAGCTCAGCTGGATAGAGCACCGGTTTGCGGTACCGGCGGTCAGGGGTTCGAATCCCTTTGGGCGTACCATTTTATAAAATCATCAAAACACGATACATCTTTAAATAATACACTCTCAATCGATAGAAAATCTTCATCTATTTTCGATTCATTTTCATTAAATATAATTCCTAAGGCTTTTATGATATATTTCTGATATATATACATGTATTCAAAAAAATTATCGCTAAAGCAGTCTTATGAGGTATCTATTTCTCCTTGTTCTATCTTTTTTTATGAGTGCTCTCTTTACAGGCTGCGAAGCGCAAAAGAGCACTAAGCTGAAAATATCGGCCACCACATGGATAGGATACACTCCGCTCTACTACGCCAAAGAGAAAGGGTGGCTCGATGAGCTTGATATCAAACTTCTGCACCTCTCTTCTCTGAGCGAAAATATGTATCTCTTCGATTCCGGAAACTCCGATGCTTATGTGGGGACGCAATACGAGTATGCGCAGCTAAGCTCCAAAATGCCTTCGCTCACGCCGATAGTCATGTTTGATAGGTCTTAGGCGGAGATATGATCATGGGCAACTATACGATCGATTTCTATCAATCGTCGCAGGAGACTATCGATGTTTTTCTTGAGATGGACTCGATCAATAGCATTATGTTCAAAGATTTTGTCAAACGTTTT
>JACXUD010000261.1 GCA_014764025.1 Campylobacterota bacterium
TCTTCGCTGGATGGTGCGAAGCGACAGCATCGATATGGGGCTTTGGAGCAACATTGATAGAGCCGACCTTATCATGCCGCTCGATACACACACCTTTAACGTGGCGCATAGACTTGGGCTTTTAAAACGAAAGAGCTATGACCTGCAAGCCGCTATCGAGCTGAGTGAAAAACTTAAAGAGTTTGATGCAACCGACCCGCTTAAGTATGATTTTGCACTCTATCGGCTCGGGCAAGAGGCGCTGGTGTAGTTTTGGCATGTGAAATTCACATGCCAAAGAGTCTGTAATAACTTTGTAATAAGCGATTTTTATAATGTCGCCAACTTATTGACAGAGAAAAAGCATGATTAAAGAGGGCAAAGATTCAGCCGTTAAAGTACGTTCTATTTTTATATCCGATATTCACTTAGGCACTCGTTTTTCAAAAGCCGAAGTGCTTTTGGAGTTTATGAGAGAGTACAAATGCGAGAACCTCTATTTGGTTGGTGACATAATTGACGGCTGGGCGATAAAGCGCAAATTCATCTGGGATCAGTCACACTCCGATGTCATTCAAAAGATACTCCGTAAGGCGCGAAAAAAGAGCAATGTCTATTTCATCGCCGGTAATCATGATGAGTTCTTGCGCCCCTTTTTACCGCTGGTGCTGGGTGATAGTCTGCAGATAAAGAACGAAGCGGAATATACGGATCTAAACGGCAGACGATTTTTGGTGACGCACGGCGACTTTTTTGATTCTATAACGATGACGAAAAAGTGGCTTGCCGTGGCGGGTGATTACGGGTATGATCTGCTTTTGCACCTCAACGGCTTTGTTAATATGATACGCAGAGGTATGGGTATCAACCGCTACTGGTCGCTCTCTAAATATGTCAAGGACAACGTCAAGAAGTCGGTTTCGTTTATTGGGGATTTTGAGGGTATACTTGCACTGCACGCGAAGCGCCACGGGTTTGACGGCGTTATATGCGGGCATATTCATAAGCCCGAGTCCAAAGAGATAGAGGGCGTAAAGTATCTAAATTGCGGAGATTGGGTTGAGAGTTGCAGTGCGGTTATCGAGACGTTGGACGGGCAATGGCAAGTAGTGCATTTCCAAAAGAGATAGCACTCTGCCTTGGCGGCGGCGCGGCACGGGGGGCTTTTCACCTTGGTGTGGTCGATGTTTTAGAGGAGCACGGAGTCGCCATCAAAGCGATATCGGGCTCTAGCATCGGTGCGGTTATCGGTGCGGCTTTGGCATGTGAAATGAGTGCCAAAGAGATTTTAGAGATATTCAAATCGCGAGAGTTTAAAAAGGCGATAAAGTTCAACCTTTGGCACGGCACGCTCTTTCGCATCGAGATGGAAGCGCCCATCATACAAAAGCTAGTCTATGCAAAGAGTTTTGAAGAGCTCAAAATCCCGCTGAGCGTGAGTATGCTCAACGCCAAAACCCTGCAGATGCACTATGAAAACTCCGGCGAGCTTAGATCAAAACTGCTCGCTTCAAGCGCACTCACGCCGCTCTTTAACCCAATCGAGATCAATGGCGAGCTCTACGTGGACGGCGGTTTTGTGGATAATCTGCCCATAGAGCAGCTAAGTGGATGCGGCTATCCTGTGCTTGCTATAAACCTCTACCCAAACTCGCAGCGCATCCCCCGCACCTTTTGGCGATGGCTCAAACGCAACCTCTTTATGGTGTGGCACACCCGCGCACTCTACAAAGAAGCGGCATGTGAATACTATTTGACAAATCCTGAATTGGGGCGGCTTAAGACATTTAGTTTTGCTGATATAGATAGAGCTTTTGCGCTCGGACAAGAGAGCATGAGGGAGTTTTTAAAAGCCCATTAAGCAAGCCTTGAGAGCAAAGAGTATATCGTTTGTAAATTCTCCCAAGGGGTTTTGGATGAAAAAACAGTCTCTCTTACACTCGCCTTCTCGTTTTTAGTGATGAGTTTTAGCGGCATTATGCTCTACATTGTCCCAAAAGGCAAGATCGCCTACTGGGCGGATTGGGAGATGTTCGGCCTGACCAAGACCGATTGCGGCAACATCCACATCACCTCTATGTTTCTCTTTTTGGTCGCGGCGATCTGGCATATTTATTACAATTGGAAGCCGCT
>JACXUD010000262.1 GCA_014764025.1 Campylobacterota bacterium
CGGGAACATCACTTGGCCTTTAAGGGTGATCGTCATCTTCTCAGACCACTTAGGGATGCGAAATATCGTCACTTCATCATACGGCTGAAGGATGATATCGTCGAATTTTTTATCTTTTAGCTCTATTGTTATGATTTCACGCTCGCGGACAAGATCGGTATTGAGGCTGTAGCGAACAATCTCAATTTTTTTGTTGTAGGCTTTATCTGTTAGGCCACCAGCAAAATTAACCAAATCGGCTAGTGTCATCTTATCCTCATAGTAAGTTTTGAGCGGGTTAATCACTTCGCCTTGAATGCTTATAGGTTTGAGCGTGTTGACGTCATAGTAGCTGTAAACCTCTACCTCGTCGTATGGGTTCAAAAGTGTGCTGTTGAGTTCGTTAGACTCCACAAAGCGGCTCTTTGGCATCCAGTCGTCGGTGTAGTATGTAGTAACACGCACGATATTGTGCAAAAAGCCGTTTACTCCCGAAGCGTTGATGGCGTCTTGTACGCTCATACCGTTAAAATACTGTAGCTTGCCCGGCTTGATAAGCACTTTGCCTTTTGTCATGATATAGGCGTTGGTGTATATGTCGTTTTGGTTAAAGAAGTAGATCTCATCTTGTGGTTGAAGTGTAACTTGTTCTTTTGCGTTTAATACACTAGCAAGATTAAATGAGAGTGTTTTAAAGTTAAGGGTATCATCATATCGTTTGATGACACCGTATTCGAAGTGAGTTTGCGGTAAAAAGAAGCTCTTAAGAGAATCTTTGACGTTCTCTTTTAAAAGTGTAGAGAGCTGCATATCGGTCGGGAGCGAATAGCTTCCCGGGCGGATGATGTTGCCATAAAGGTTCACGCTTTTTTGTGCCGAGAAGTCAAGCGGATAGATATAGACGCTATCTCCGTTTTGAAGAGCAAACGAGGGCGCCTCTGTGATACTGACATTGTAGGTTGAGACTTGAGAGTTGCTTTCAAAGCGTTTGACTTTAATGTTCATCTTGGAAGCATTTGGCTTCATGCCACTTGCATAGGCGATAAGCTTATCAAGATTTTCACCATCTTTAAGCTCAAAAATAGCTGCATTGTTTACAAGTCCGTCAATCGAGACAAGTTTTTTGGCATTTGAGAGAATGACGATATCGCCGTGTTTGAGGATCGTGGAGCTTGCATCCACGCCACCGAAGAGAAGTTCGTAAAAGTCAACGTGGGCGATGATTTTGCCGCCGCGTTTAATGACGATATCGCGCACGGATGTGTTGGCATTGATACCGTTTGATGCCAATAGAAGCTCTTTGATTGTAGAAAAAGATGAGAGATTATAAAGACCCGGAGCTTTTGTTTCGCCTACAAGAGTTACTTGCATTGTGCTGTATTTGCTCAGACGAATGTTGAAACTGCTCTGTTTAAAGTGGGTTTGCAACGTCTTTTGAATCTGTGCTTTTGCCTCTTTATAGCTCATGCCGCCAAGCGAAATTGGCCCTATATAGGGGATGATTGCGCTACCGTCGTTGCGAAGCTCAAGTGTGTACTCTTGGTTGCGATCGCCGTATATCTGAACCGAGAAGATATCACCAATAGTCACAACATAATCTTCTGGTGTAGGCATTGATGCTGCGTCAAAACTATTTTTATTGGCATAAAAACGTGCAGCATAACGAGATAGTTTATTGGTATCAAGATACTGTTGCTTTGCTTCTAAATTCTTTTCTATTGTCGTGTTTTCACGGTAGGCAAAAGGGTTTTTGTGGTTTAAAAAGCGGTTTGTGTCATCTTTTATACCGCCTGTTTGCGTAGATGCTTCGGCAGGTGTTGTTTCCTCATCAACGGTGTTTTGGGCTTGCTCTACCTGAATGCTGCTCTCTTGGGCTTGATTGCTTTGTGATCCCTCTATTTTTTGCATCACTTCTGCAGGTGTTACGCCATGCTCACTCATAAGTGCTTGAGCTTGGGGGGTGTTGAGCAGTGCAGGGTTTTGCTGAACTGCTTGGATCGCGCCAGCGGGAATCACAGGCTCTGCATAGAGCGAAGTCACGACGAAAAGTAGGGCTAAAAAGCGTTTTTTCATAACTGTTTCTCCAAAAAAAATGAGGTGTATTATAGTAAATTGAATCTAA
>JACXUD010000263.1 GCA_014764025.1 Campylobacterota bacterium
CATCGGCTATTTTCGTTCGCACCGGGTCGATGACGATGATCTCTTTACCCTTAAGATAGGGCAGAAGATGCGAATTGCTCGTATGCGGATTGCGACCCCAGACAATGACCACTTCAGATTTGGCTATCTCCTCAAGGGGCATATTTTTATTGGAACCTCTGCCGGCGATGATGCCTGCCTCTCCGGCACCGTCACACAGACTCCCCTCAGTCAGCGTTGCACCGTATGAGGCAAAAAAGTGTTCGCTCACCCCTTGCATCAGGCCGAAATTACCGGAGTTCTTATACAAAAGTATCTTCTCTTTAGAGGATGAGGCGATCATATCGTTCAAGAGAGCCATAGCTTCATCCAACGAAATCTCTTCTCCTTTGTATCGCGGCTTTGCTATGCGCTCAAAACTCTCGTAGTGATTGAGGTGCGGGCATAAAAAACCCTGCGTATGACCGTTTTTTTGTGCACGGAGTTTTTGCGGTGTGTACAAGATCCCGCAAGCATCATAGCAGTCCAAGGGACACGCCGTGAGATTATTCATCTTTTAACTCTATCTGAACGAGTTTAGAGAAGAGTTTAGGAGCATCGATGATGATCTGTGCCATATATTTTGAGATGTTCTTACTGTCTGCGATCGTGACCACGCGGGTGAGTCTATAAGCGCTCTTTTTTCCGTCTATGTAGATCACTTTTTTAGAGGCTTCCATTGCATCTGCTTCATCTAAAAAGAGAGTCAGCTTTGCTTTAGAAACATCGGCCACTTTGGCAAGCGGAGCCGACATCGTCACGACCTGACCCGGTTTGACGTAGAGTTCATAAAGCACATAGCCCTCATTCACAAGCTCTTTATCTTTAAGGGTTCGTTGCAACTGCGCTTGGCGAAGAGAAAGATCGGAGAGTTGAACATGCAGATTCTCGATCTCTTTTTGGGTCGCAAGATAGCTGTTCTCGCTTGCAATGAGATCATAGAATTCGCGATCCTTCTCGATCGTTGATTTTATCTTCAAAGCCTCTACGCGTTTATAGTTTTCGCGTTTTTTCTCCAAAGAGCTCTCTAAGTTTTTGAGTATCTGCTCATTTGTAGCGATCATATCTTTTAAAATCGTCAATTTTCTCTCTACGCTGCCAAGCTCTTTTTTATCCAGTTCCGAATCTATCACGATGTATGCCGCTGATGAGAGAGTCTTACCAAGCTTAGACTCATCTGCTTGTAAAACAAGCCCGGTTACGTTTGACGAAATAGGCAGAATATCATATGGTTCGACTTTAGCATAGTATATTTTGGCATGTGAAAAAGTCAGAGCAAAGAGCAGAATAAGAAGGTGTCTCAAGGGGTATTCCTTATAGAAAATAGTGGACATTTTACCATTACATAATTAACATTCAAGCATTATTCATATTATTTTCGATAACATAAACGCACTTTTATTTTAAGGGCAATCCATGTCAGTTTTAGATAGAGTTGACGCCGCAACGAACCTTGCAAAAAACAATGAACTTCAGCTTTTGGTCTTTCGTATCAGCAACAAAGAGGACTCTGCATACTATGCAATCAATGTCTTTAAGACGCGTGAAGTGGTAGAGTCCAAAAACCACTTCTTAACGCAGATACCTTCGGCGCATAGACTTTTAGAGGGAACCATTATGCTGCGCGGCCTTCAAATACCTATTTTAAACCTGCCAGCTTGGTTGGGAATCTCTTTGACAAAAGATGAGATCAAACGATCAAACATCCTTATCTGCGACTTCAACGGCATCATCATCGGACTGCGCATCATGTCGGCATATCGCGTTATCAAGAAGAACTGGAGCGAGATGCATGCCCCTGATAGCTACCGCCTCAAAGATGAAGGCGTCGTCATGAACGATACGCGTCTAGAAGACGGAAGCCTCTGTCTTATCCTCGATTACGAGAAGCTTCTTGCCGATGTTATCCCTCATGCGATGGTCGATGTCAACGAATCGCCGAATAATATTAAAGATGCCAATATACCGCAAAAACTTAGATACGGTACGGTACTCATTGCCGAAGACTCCAAAACGGCACAAAAGCATCTGCATCAGATTTTTGAGCGTGCC
>JACXUD010000264.1 GCA_014764025.1 Campylobacterota bacterium
CGAAATCGCCGTGCCTGAATGATCTTGTGCGCACTTCTCACCCCGATTCCCGGAATGCGGATAAGCTCCTCACGGCTGGCACGGTTGATCTCGATGGGAAAGAGGTGCAGATTGTTGAGCGCCCAGAGCGTCTTTGGGTCGAGCTCTTCGTCAAGGTTTGGCATGTGAGGATTTAAGAGCTCATCGTAACCAAAGCCGTAAAATCGCAGCAGCCAGTCTGCCTGATAGAGTCTGTGCTCTCGCAAAAGCGGCGGTTTGTCGATGATGGCCGGCAGATTTTTATGCTCATTTACGGGGATGTAGGCGGAGTAGTAAACACGTTTGAGCAGAGCCTTGTCATAGAGCGTGGAGCTGAGGCGCAGTATCTCATAGTCGCTCTCGGGTGTGGCTCCTACGATAAGCTGAGTGCTCATCCCTATAGGCTTGTTGGTGCGTTCAAGCGAGATGTCACGCGCAAGTTTAAGCGGCTGGAGTACCGACTCTTTTGTTTTGTTTGGGGCAAGGAGTTTAAGCGAAGCATCGCTTGGCAACTCGATATTCGAGCTCACACGGCTGGCGAGTTTTACTACCTGCTCGATAAGCCCCGCGTCACTGCCGGGGATGAGTTTGACATGGATGTAGCCGTTGAACTTGTACTCAAAGCGCAGGATCTGCAAGACGTTGAGGATAAGCTCCATGGTGTGGTTCTCGTTGCCGATGATGCCCGAGCTTAAAAAGAGTCCCTCGATGTAGTTGCGTTTGTAAAAATTGATGGTGATATCGGCTAGCTCGCGCGGGCTGAATGCGGCGCGAGGGGTGTCGTTGCTTGCACGGTTAATGCAGTAGGCGCAGTCGTAGATGCAGTGGTTGGTCAGCAAGACTTTTAGCAGCGAAATACAGCGCCCGTCAGCGCTAAAGGTGTGGCAGATGCCGCTGTTGTGCGTGGCACCGAGTTCGCCCGTTTTATAGTTGCTATCGCTCCCACTGGAGCTGCAGCTTACGTCATACTTGGCGCTGTCCGCTAAAATTTGCATCTTTGCATAGATATCTTTTTTCATTTTTGATGTTACACACTTTCCGAGTAAAACCCGTAAAATGGCAGGGACGAAACGTCCCTACAACCCCCTAAAGCTAGCCGCATCTCTTAGATGCGGCAGAATAATCGCTCTTATCTTAGCGACTCTAGTTTCACATGCCGAAATATTTTGCATTTTGCCAAATCACCACGGGCCTTGAAACCGACTCGGCTTGTGTTCACACTGCTTTATGTGTTTCGTTTTTCTGCCTTGAACACGCTCCCGCCACATCTTAAAAGAGCTTGGTTTTAAGAGGCTTCGCATCTCTTTTTTCACCTCGTTTTCGCTCAAACCATAGAGTTTTTCAATGGCATCAAAGGGTGTGCGATCCTGCCACGCCATCTCGATAAGGCGGCTATTGTCACTCTCGCTAAACTCATAGATGCCAAGCGAGCGCTTAAATTCACATGCCGTTTTTCTATGGTGAGCGAGTCTATCCTTGTCCATCTTCTCCAAAAGCGCGATCTGCATCGCCATCCTTGGATTGGATGCGAATTTGTGAGCGTGCTTCTCCATAAAGCTCCAATAGAGCGCATCGACGATCTCGCACCACGGGCCTCTTTTATAGTCGCTCATCTTTAAAATATAGTTTGAGCTTGCGATGTAAGGTTTTGTGGTGATACTCCCGCCGTCGCAAAAGCCGCTCATCCCGTAGAGATTGCCGACCATCACCCAATCATAGGCATCGACAAAGTGCGACATGAAAAACTCAAAACTCTCGTTTGGCTCTATCTCTAAAAGTACAAAGAGATTGCCAAGGATCATCAGGCGCTCTATATGGTGTGCGTAGCCGCTTTGATGAATTTTACGGATGGTGTTGTCAAGCGGCTCTAAACCGGTGTTACCCTCTAAAACTTTTTTTGGCATGTGATTGTGGGCATGAAAAAAGTTAGAGTTGCGCATCTTCACGTGGCTTTGTTCGTAGGTGCTTTTCATGAACTCGCGCCAGCCGATGATCTGACGGATAAATCCCTCTTTG
>JACXUD010000053.1 GCA_014764025.1 Campylobacterota bacterium
GTACCCGATTTTGTACCGATAACCTACTTTATTATCTTCTTGGCGATCGTGCTCGCTTCGCGCCATAGAAAGATAGCCTAAGAGAGATATGATGAGAAAAGAGGCTGTCGTACTGCTTAATATGGGAGGGCCCAACAACCTTCAAGAGGTTGAACTCTTTTTAAAGAATATGTTCAGCGATCCAAATATCTTGACGATGAAGAGTGCGCTTCTACGCAAATTCGTAGGGACGATGATAACCTTTATGCGTACCGAGCACTCGCAAGAGATATATGAGCAAATAGGCGGCAAGTCGCCTATCGTTGGGCATACCAAAGCACTTGTGCAGAGGCTGCAGGCAAAAGCGGGCGAGGGTGTCATAGTCGATTTTGCAATGCGCTATACGCCGCCGTTTGCGGATGAAGTGATCGAACGCCTCAACGAAGCTGACGTAGATGGAATCTATCTTATCCCGCTCTATGCGCAGTACTCTACGACGACGACGAAATCTTCGTTAGAGGATTTTTACGAGCGCTATGCAAAGATGGGCAAAGGGGCACTTCTTTACGAAATAAAACACTTCTTTGAACATCCGCTCTTTAACAGAGCGGTCGTCGAGGATATCAAAAGCACTCTTGGCGACTCTCACGCAGGGGAGTTTCATCTCATCTTCTCTGCGCACGGTCTTCCTCAGAAGATCGTAGATAGGGGCGATGTCTATCAAGAGCATATCACTCGGCATGTGAAGATACTCTCTGAGCTTTTGGCATGTGAAAATATAGGCTTTCGTTCGATAGAGCTGGCTTACCAATCCAAGGTAGGGCCGATGAAGTGGCTCGAGCCCTCTCTTGACACCAAGCTTCGCGAGCTAGAGGGCAAAAAGGTCATCATCTATCCTATCGCCTTTACGATTGATAACTCCGAGACCGATTATGAACTTCACATGGAGTATAAAGAGGTCGCCGATGAGATGGGCTTTGAGGATTATAGAGTCGTGAAGTGTCTTAATGAGAGCGAGCTCTTTGTGGATGCGCTCTATGATATCTATACAAAGATGAAGATGGTGTGATGAAGGTTGTCATATTCGATATGGACGGTACGCTCCTTGATTCGCAAAAGGATATTACGATATCCGTCAATCATGTTCGGCATGTGAATCACGCTCTTGCACCGCTGAGCGAGAAGTTTATCGTCGATGCCATCAATATGGAGGTGAGAAACCTTCCGAAACTCTTTTATAACACCGAAACATACGAGAGCCGAGACCGTGACCTCTTTGAGGAGCACTATGCTATTCAGTGTACCCAAAATCCCTATCTATACGATGGAGTCCATGAGACGCTGCACCATCTTTTGGCATGTGAAGTGAAGATATCCGTCGCTACGAATGCGCCCACGCAGTTTGCCCAGCGTATGCTTTCTCATTTGGGTGTTGCAGAACTCTTCGACGTTATCATCGGTGCCGACAAAGTTGCCCACTCAAAACCAAGCCCTTTGATGCTTCAAAAGATACTGGAGCACTATGACTTTGTGCATGAGAGAGATGCGGCATGGATGGTCGGAGACAATAGTAAAGATATGCTCAGCGCCGAAAGAGCAGGGATAAACTCTATCTTTGCTACATGGGGTTTCACCCCTTATGCCGAGCACCATACCCTTATTAAACACCCAAAAGAGTTATTAAATATAGTTTTATGATAAAATAAACAACTTTTCCACGCCAAGGGGATCGGATGTTCGATAACGACTTGCTTTTAGCCTTTTTATTCATGGCGATACTCTTTGTACGTCAAATATATATCCTCAGACAGCCCAACAAGATCAACTACGCTCCGCTAATGCTGGGTGTCGGGGCGATCAGTTCGGTCGTGCACTTTATTGCCAATCCCGAAGCCTCCAATATGCTGCTGCTGCTTCGCGAATCACTCTTTCCCATGCTTGTGGGGCTTTTGCTCTATATAGTTATGAATATCCTGCATCAGACGCAAGTGAGCGAGAATTCGCGTCTTCAAGAGGAGTTCACCCAGGCCCTTATCGATCAGATATCGCAGCTCAAAGAGTTTGCCGGTGAGCTAGAGGACAGAATGAGCGCTTTTATGCAAGAGGATCGCAAAGCGCAAGAGGAGATACGCGAGAAGTTCAAGCAAGATATCAAAGCTCTCGATGCCATTCAGACCAATCAGGCGAAGTTTTTAGAGAAGTTCAACGATCTAAAAGTATGGCACACCGACGTGACCAAAGAGTTCGAGTATTTTAGGACGGTTCAGCTTCCCGAGCTTGACAACGTGGTGCATAAGCATATAGATATATTGCGCGTGGCCGAACAAGATCACTTCAATCAGGTCAAAGCCACACTTCAAAAGGCGCTTGAGACACGCTGTGATATCGCCGATGAGCTCGAAGATGTAAAGACGAAGATGGAGGGGATGAAAAATATATCCGACGATATCGCAAAATCTATCACGCGCCATACGCTGCAGCAGCTCTCGGGTATCACCGACTCGTTCACAAAACAGATCGTCTCGCTTAAATCACATACGGAGGGGGTTCGTACTTCGTTATTGGAGGGTGAAAGCCGTCTTGGAAACATTCGACAAGAGAGCGAGTTGATTATGAAACAGATGATCCTCTCATCAAAAAAGATGGATAAACTTCATGAACAGAGCCGAGAGCTCCACGACCTCTATGATACGGTATCGATATTGATGAAAGAGTTAGAGAGCGTCAAGTCGGACTATATCAGATCGCAGTCTCAGCTGGCTCTTGTGGCAAAAGAGCTGCGCAGTGCAGAAGAGGAGCGCCTAGAGGCGATGAAGACGCAGATAGATAATCTCAGCCAGACTTTGGCCGCTAAGGTGGATGAGTCGCTCAAAAAACTGCATGAACACTACCATATCGCTTCGGAAGATATCTCCGCAAGCGTGCAGATGCTGGCAAAAAAGGCTCAGATCATCAAAGGCTATTCAGGACAGCAGAGCTAAATAGATCAGAGGCGGATAGACCAATATACCCAAAAAAGGGACTAAAAAGTGCAGAGGAGCGAGAAGAACAAGCATCATCTCTTGGGTGACTTCGCGTTTTTTAAAGACCTGCTCCAAAAGATATATCTTCATAAGGATATCTCCGCCTTTGAGCAACACGATCGTGACGGAGAGGAGCGAGTAGTCGCATAGCGTCATAAAGGCCAATAGAAAATAGAAGGTCGGATGCATCAGTAAAAAGAGAAAGATATTGCGGCTATAGTAACGATTCATTCGAGCAAGCATCCCCATCATGGTCTGTGCTCGCTGGGTGTTGACCTCGAAGATCTCTAAAAGAATAAACAAGATGATGTAGTTCAAGATCGCATCATCGATGAAGGGTGCCATCATAGAGAGTTCTTGTTGGCGATCATATTGCCGCCGTTTGATTTGATCTTATGTGCGAGTGCTTGGGCGGATTTGAGAAACTTCTCGGGAGTTTGCGATGCTTCATAGCTCATGATAGCTATGGAACAGCTGATCTTGATCGGCAGATCTGCGCTCTCTTTGATGGATGCATAGAGCTCTTTGGCACTCTGCGTCGCACCTTCAAGAGTCGTTTTTGGCATGAGCATGACGAATTCCGAACCAAAGATACGGGCAATGAAATCCTGCTCGCGTTTGTGTGTTTGAAGTTTGGAGCTGATGAGCGATATGAGTCTATCACCCACGTGGAAGCCATACATATCGTTGATCTTCGAGAGATGGTCAAGCGAGAGAAAGATCATATTAAGAGGCTCTTTTGGATTTTCACATGCCGATTTTAAAACGGATAGGAAGCGGATCCTATTGGCAAGACCGGTCTGTATATCGGTCGAGGCTATCTGTGCCAATCGCTCCTGTTTGGATTTTATATCGTGTATATACTTTCGAAGCTCTATCTGCGTATTGACGCGGGCGATAAGCTCTAAACCATTGAATGGTTTGGTGATATAGTCGATCCCTCCCGCCGTGAAAGCCTTTGTGATCGTGTCGATATCGTTGAGCGCACTTAAGAAGATGACGGGTATATCTTTTGTCTTCTCATCGGCTTTGAGGCGTCTGCAGACCTCAAGGCCGTCGATATCGGGCATATTGATATCAAGCAAGATAAGGTCAAAATCGTGGTTTTTGGCGGCTTTAAGCGCGTTCGTTCCGTTGGTCGTATAGCGTAACTGATACTCTAGCGGCTCTAAAAAACCGAAAACGACATCAATATTAAACTCTTCATCATCAACGACTAGTATCTTAAAATCTCTGTTATCAAGCATATTCTGCCTTTGCGCATTTATAGTTGGACTTTACACTAAGTTTGATTAACATCACTTGAGAAGCGGATGAGTCTTGTGGACGGCACTTGAGATCATTGAAAAATTGTTTATCCGAAACGAAACCAAAGAGTCTCTTTTGTATAATCCAAGAGATACATTGAAGATGAAGCAAGAATGTTTCAGAAATTCGAGAAATTTGGCACAATTTTTGACACATTGGCTAACTCTGAGCCATCAAAGTGCTTTAATATAAGGGTTTACAAGGTGCAGATACGAGTTTATTACGAAGATACAGATACAGGCGGGGTGGTCTATCACTCGCAGTACCTCAATTTTTGCGAGCGTGCTCGCAGCGAAGCCTTCTTCTCAAAAGGTCTGATGCCGAATATGCCTCAAAGCCATTTCGTTGCAAAAAAGATAGAAGCGGATTATATCGCCAGTGCGAAGCTCGGGGATATGTTAGAGGTGACGACAGAACTTATAGAGATGAAAAATGCATCTTTCAAGCTCAAACAGATCGTAAAGAAAGAGCAAAAACGGCTTTTTGAGATGCTCATTATTTTGGCGCATGTCACACTTGAGGGTAAGCCGCAAAAGATCGATGCTCCTACTAAGGAGCTGATCGAATCACTCTTCGCTAGGTGAGTAGTATTTAATAAATCTATTGATCGAGGGGCGGATGAGTTCGATAGGATAGACTATCTGATTATTCAGAAGCTCTATGGAGTATTGTCGGTTCTCACCCGTAATGTGACTGTAGAAGAGGTCGATCCCGATGGTGGTGGAGTAGTTGATCCAATCATAGACGATATCGGTGCTCAGCAGTGCGTTTGATTCTGAGATGATGTTATTCTCTTGAGTGATAGAGTTCGCGATCACCATCTTTTTTCTATCTTGATACTGTGTCATCGAGAGTAAGAGCGGATCGTAGTTTATCTGTGTCGAGAGAATATTGGTGACATTGGCATCATAAAGCGTGAGTTGCGAAAGGACCATCCCCGTCTTTACGATAGGGGTATTGACCATAAATGAAGCGTTATTGATCTTTTGGTTATCTTTGAGCCACGCCTCAAGATTGGTGGTGCGTTTTGGAATGGAGATAGAGATAAATGACTTCTTGATAGGCGAACCGAGCGCATCAAGAAAAGGAGGCAGGGTGCTAAAGCGCTCTTTTTGATAGTAGGTTAACGATTCGCCGATAGTCGATTTGTCGTCAAAGACCACAAGCGGTGTCGTCGCCTCTTTAAGCAGGATATCGCTTTGGGCTTTATAGTCGATCCCGCCGAAATAGAGTGAGGTCGAGGTGGTATTGATATCCGACTTATTGACCGTCGGTATATAGACGTTAAGGCGTGGGTTTATCTGTGTCATGATCAGGGCCCCTTCACGCGTCAGCGGAGCAATGACGTAGAAGAAGCCGTCATTTTGTATCTCTTTGAGTGCACGCTCTATATCTGCTCTCTCCTCAGAATCGACCTTGTAGCTTTTGAGCTCAAACGGGTTGCCCATTGAGAGCAGGTAGGCAAAAGAGGCATTCGTGGTCGATGAAGCGTAGTGTCCGATACGTTTGTAGGGCAGCAAAAGAGCGATTTTGAGTTGTGAACTCTGCACAAAAGAGCCTAGGTTAAGAATGGAAATGCTCATCATCCTTATATCGTCAAGCTCCCTGTCATTAAGTTTGCTATCTGCATGGGCTAAAAATGAGAAGATCATTCCTCTACTCACATAGGCTTTGAGACAGCTCTCATCACAAGGATAGGGATCAAGGTTTTGTATATAGCTTTTTGGGATAGGAATGTTGGAGATCAAAAAGCTTTGAGCATAGAGTGCAAGCGGCAAAAGAAAAATAAAGAGTAATTTTTTCATAAACATCTCTTGATAGTAAGTAGGTCGCTCATCGTGATCTTTTTAAGCTCCGGATTTCGAAGGAGAAAATTCGGATGATAGATCGGGATGAGTTTATAGTTTTTAAAATCGCATACGTGGCCGCGAACTTTTTCAAACTCATTCTCATTGTCCGAGAACTTTGCATAGGCCTCTTGGCCAAGGGTAACGATCACT
The DNA here is from genome assembly GCA_014764025.1 of Campylobacterota bacterium. Classification (GTDB taxonomy): domain Bacteria; phylum Campylobacterota; class Campylobacteria; order Campylobacterales; family Sulfurimonadaceae; genus JACXUD01. Next base: position 6,311 of record JACXUD010000053.1, read on the forward strand.
TTGGGCTTGATCATCTCTATTTGAGAGTAGAGATGCGATTTGCAGGAGTTCCATTCAGCTTCACTCGGCCGCGACGAGCCGAGCGGTTTGCACTTTATGGCATGTGAAATAAAGACATCGTTGACGGAGAGACCGATGACGTTTTCGATCATGTTTTTCAGCGTCTCGCCGGAACGCCCCGTATAGTAGCCGTTAGATGCGTCATCGCTTAGCGAGACGGCGTAATCGACGATCATAAGATCGGCATCGGGATTACCGTACCCGACCATGCTTTGAGTGCGCGATTTGCTCAGATCGCAAAGGTGGCAAGAGGCGATATTGGCGCAAAGCTCGCGAAAGCTATTTGGTTTTTCAAGGCTGTTGTGCTCATTGATGACGATCGGATCGATATATTCAAACCCCAAAGCCTTGAGCTTATAAAGGTTTTGAAGCATGACTAAATTCAAAAACGAGTTCAAAGCGTGCCTTGTCAAATTATCTATCGTGAGAGTATAGTTAAAGAGTGGTTAAAAAAGACTTTATTTTAGCCGTGAATATAAGTAAAATTAAGAATAGTTATATTACTATCGGCTTGAAAAAATGTGTTACAAAGGCGGCAGATGAGTTTCTACTCCTACAGCTTCCCATTAGAGTCCTCATCAGAGGTGGCCGGTGTCATCGACTCCGTCAAAGGATTGGGGATCGATATCCCTCTTTTTCATATCGTTTCATTCATTCACAACACGGTTTTAGTGCAAAATTTGAAAACGCAGCTTTTGAAAAGCTTTCCCAATACTACCGTAGAGCTCATCAAACATAACGACAAGACCCTTTCGTATCTGAACCTCTATATCCTTGTAGGCGAGAATGAGACGATCAAGGATGGAGTCATTCACCATCTGGACACTCTCTTGAAAAAGAGCGAAGCTGATCTGATCCAATGCAAAAAGCAGATTTTGGGAAGGTACTTCACCGATCATCTCACAAATATGCCAAACCTCTATCAACTCCGCAAAGACCTGCACGATAATGAAGCTGCCACCTTGATCGTGGTCAATATAGACAACTTCAAGCTTATCAACAACTTTTACGGCTTTTTGGTCGGCGACTATGTATTAGAGCAGGTTGCTCTGGCGCTCAAGCGTATATTTGAATCTAGAGATGTCTATAGGCTCTCTTCCGATGAGTTTGCCGTGATCTATGAAGAGGGGATGGGCTTTTATGATCTTAAAAGCCATCTTGAAACGATCTACGACATGCTTAAAAGCGTTGTAGTGAGCTATAAAGAGAATAAGATCTTCGTTAATTTTACGTTAGCCTCTTCGGCACACAGAAGCCACTCCGATCTCTTCTCGAAGGTCTCGATGGCACTCAAGTATGCTAAAGACCGCGAGTTGCCGTTTTGGATATATGAGGATACGATGGGGTTCGAGAACGAGTACGCACGCAACCTAGAGACCTCTTTGAGCGTACACGAGGCAATAGAAGCGGGCAGGGTCGTTCCCTATTTTCAAGCCATCATGGATAATAAAACCAAAAAGATCGTCAAGTATGAAGCACTCTCTCGTCTGATAGACTCGCGCGGGGCCATTCTCTCTCCGATGCTTTTTATACCGATCGCCAAAAAGATCAAGCTCTACAACCATGTCACGAAAAACGTCATCGAGAAGAGCTTTAGAGCATTCGAGAATTCGCACTATGAGTTTAGCGTCAATCTCTCGATAGACGACATCATGAACAGTGAGATATTCGAGTTCATCATCAACACGCTTAAATCTTCAGATGCCGCTTCTCGCGTGACTTTTGAGCTTTTGGAGTCCGAAGCGATCCTGGATTTTGCGAAGGTGCAGCGTTTCATCAACGAGGTGAAGCGCTACGGTGCAAAGATAGCCATCGACGACTTTGGTGACGGTTATTCGAACTTTTCGTACCTGACCAAGATGAGTGTCGATTATATCAAGATAGACGGCTCGCTCATCGAGAATATCGACATAAGCCGCGATGCGCTGGTGGTGGTCGAGACCATCGTCGATTTTGCCAAAAAACTAGGCGTCAAGACGATTGCCGAGTTTGTGAACAAAAGTACGATACTCGACAAGGTGAGCGAACTGGGGATTGACTACTCTCAAGGTTTTTATATAGACAAGCCAAAAGAGGAGCTTGAGCACTCTTTGTATCATGATTAATTTGCAGATGGTTTAAAAGATATCGGATGAGAGATAATATGGCAGGGGTTACACCGCTTAAATATCTGCATCTCTATCTTCCGGTTTTTGTGCTGGTTTGGGTGGGACTCTATCTAGACAGCGCAGAGTTTGCACAAAGAGTACCCTATAATCAGTGGCTTGCCAACATCGCCGTAATGCCCGTGTTTTTTTGGCTCTATTTTCATTCGCCCAGATACCTAAAAGAGATGATGCTCTTTGGACTCTTTGTAGCGATTTTAGGCGAGACGCTCTTCTCGTTGATCCTTGGAATGTACACCTACCGTTTGGAGAACATACCGCTCTATATATTCTTTGGGCATAGCATCATCTACGGCGGTGTATATTACCTTGCCAAAGAGCCTTTTCTGCGTCAAAAGAGTAGGGCACTCATCAAAATCCTTTTCGTATCTGCCATGAGCTACGCTTTTTTATGGCTCCTCTTTGCAGATGATCTTTTTGGTTTTTTATGTACGGTCGCGTTAGCCTTGCTGCTGAGAAAATACAAAAGACCTCGACTCTTCTTTTTGTTGATGTACTTTACCGTAGCTTATTTGGAGCTTGTGGGAACCCACTACGGCTGCTGGTCGTGGCCTGATGTGTGGTTTGACGTTGTTACCTTCATACCAAGCGCCAATCCGCCGAGCGGTATAGGTTTTTTCTATTTTCTCTTCGATGCGGGGTGTTTGTGGTTCTATAAAAAAGCAAATAAAAGACGCTGGCAGAGACTTCGCGCCGTTCAAAAGAGTGTGTATCAGCCATAGGCTGATACGTGAGGGCTAGAAGTGAAAAGTAGCCGAAAGCGAGAGCAGATTCCCGCCTTCGGTGGTTTGATACATCGAACTTAGACTTGTTCCGATATCCTTAAAGTAGATGTCGAATCCGAACTGTGTCGTCGTCATGAACTCGACGTCTGCCGATGATGATGTAAATGTGGTCTCTGTGTTGCTTGTTCCACCGATATATGAAGCAAAGAACCAAGGGGTGATGCTTCCGAACGGAAGATTGACTTTATATTGAAGACCGCCCGTCGCGCCGTAAAGAAGGGTCGTGATCGTCATGGTATCTTGGAAAATGGTATTATTGATGACATAGATAGTATCCATGTTCAGCGCAGTGAGAGTCGCGGTCGGTCCTACATAGATAACGCCCTCAGGTGCTCCTAATTCAGCCCCTAATAAAAAGTTACCGCCAAGCATTGCACCCGTAATATCGGTACCGCTTGCATCTCCGCTAAGACCGGTAAGGGATAGGGAACCATCCGTTACCATACCTTCGCCGTTTCTATCTTTCATACTTATGGCAAGCGTTGCACCGCTGAGCTCATACGAATCGCCGCTATAACTCATAAACCCGACCGTAAAACGCCCTTCGCTTCCCGCACCTACTATGCTGTCATCCGCTACGGGTGCGGGTGCAATGGCAATATCCTCTGCAAGTGCGAGTGAAGAGCTAATGAGTGTTGCTGCTAAGAGAGTGTTTTTTAGTTTCATAATAACCCCTTTGGTTTGGATGTGACAAATATACTCTTGCTGAAATTAAGAGGATATTAAAAACGGTTATAATCAGGGAAGATGATAGAAGGTTGTGAAAAAAAGAGGATGAATCCCCCGTGTAAGGGATTCAATGCGAATTACTCCGCTACGTTTACTTC
>JACXUD010000054.1 GCA_014764025.1 Campylobacterota bacterium
ATCGCCCCACGCGGAGATATATTTTTGGCACTTCTTTTAAGCCGTTTTTTGCACATTGAAAGCGGATGCGATATGGAGTTCTTGAACGAGTATGCAACTGAATTTGAAGATTTTTATGAGCTCACGCAGTCGATCCGTATCAAAGCAACGCTTGATGCGATCGATGTGACGCTCGGCGATATCGGAAAAATTCTGGGGATGGTCAAGGGCAGACGAGTAGCCATCGTATGCGGTACGGGAATTCAAAAGTATGCTCACGGCTCGGATGTGCTGCGTGCGATCGACGGCTTTGCCGCAATGCTTGGACTCTTTGGCAAAGAGGGGTGCGGCGTAAGCTACCTTGGAGATTCCAAACTAGGCATCGAGAGTCCCTTTTATACAAAAGCAAGACGCGTATCGAAGGTCAATACCGATTTCTCGAAATTTGAGACCGTAGTGGTTCAAGGTGCCAATCCGCTTTCGCAGATGCCTGATAGCCGTCGAGTGAGAGCTTCGATGCAGGGGGTGAAGAACCTCGTCTATTTCGGGCTCTACGAGAATGAGACAAGTGCAATGGCGGATCTGATAATTCCCGCAAAGAGCTTTTTGGAGAAGAGTGATATACGAACCTCCTACTCAAGCAGCGTCATGCACGTGATGAAGCAGCAGATAGAGTCGCAAATCGGCATAAGCGAGTATGAATTCAGCGCTCGATTATGCAATAATTTCAACATTGATATTCTTCCCCAAGAGGAGTATTTAGAACACTTCAAAAGTTTTGGTGAAAAGAACGGCGAAGGGTGTTTGCATGTGAAAAGTGTCGAAAGTATTCCGTATAGAGAGGGATTTGATAGCGATGATGGCGAGTTTCTCTTTTTGGACGAGTTTGATTTTTCGATTGAAAAAGATGAAAAATTTCATCTGATCACGCCAAAGTCGGTGCATTCGCTTAACTCGCAGTTTAGGCGTGAACGTTTCGTCTATCTTCATCCGAGTATGGGTTACAAAGAGGGCGAAGAGATAGAGCTCTATACAAACTCGGGAAGCGTCGTGCTGGCAGTCAAACACGATAATAGACTCCGTGAGGACTCTGTACTCATATACAGCGGTACGCCCGGGGTCAATAATTTAACGACATCAAAACACTCGCATGAGGGCAAGTGTGCAATTTATCAAGAAAATAAGGTAGAGATACGTAAATGAACAATATTCAAGCATTAGACAGACAATTTGTGTTGCCGACATACGCACGTGCGGATGTAGAGTTTGTAAAGGGCGAGAACGCTACGCTTTTTGACGCAGAGGGTAAAAGATATATAGATTTTACATCAGGTATCGCGGTGACGAGCGTGGGGCACGGAAATAAGCGTCTTAACAAAGCGATTTGTGATCAGATCAATAATCTTATCCACATGTCTAATCTTTACTATGCGGCTCCGCAGGCAAAAGCGGCGCAAAAGATAGTCGAGGCGAGCGGATACGATATGATGTGTTTCTTTGGAAACAGCGGTGCAGAGGCTAACGAGGGTGCTATTAAGATCGCACGCAAGCACGGCGAGCGCGACGGGCATATCAAACGCTATAAAATAATCACGCTTCAACACTCGTTCCACGGGCGTACCATCACGACCGTCAAAGCGACGGGACAAGAGTCTATGCACAACTACTTTGGTCCATTCCCGGATGGATTCGTCTATGCAAACGGGATCGACGAGATAGAGGGATTATTGGATGAACACACGGCAGGCGTCATGATCGAGCTTGTCCAAGGCGAGGGGGGAGTCGAGCCGCTTGATAAAGCAAAAGTGCAAGCTTTGGCAAAGATGCTTAAAGAGAAGGGTGTATTGCTCATTATCGATGAAGTTCAAACGGGTGTCTATAGAACGGGAAAATTCCTTGCTTCAAACCTCTATGAGATCGAGCCCGATGTTATCACGCTTGCCAAAGGTATCGGCGGCGGCGTGCCAATCGGCGTGGTGATGACCTCTTTAAAAGGTGTCTTTAGTCCGGGTGATCACGGTTCGACTTTCGGCGGGAACTTCCTCAGTGCCACGGCGGCATGTGAAGTCGTAGATATCCTCAATGAAGAGTACGCAAGCGGCAAGCTAGCAGAGACGATTGAGTATTTCGATGCAAAACTCTGTGAGTTCTATGAAGCTAACCGTAGACTCTTTAGTGCCAAAGTGGGTCTTGGAATGATGTGCGGCCTGCGTGCACAGGATGCCGATACGCTTGCAAAGGTCATTAACGCCGCGCGTCAAAACGGAGTGATGGTTCTTAAAGCGGGACGCAATACGCTGAGACTTCTGCCGGCACTCACAATCACAAAAGAGGAAATCGATGAAGGTTTTAAACTACTCTCTCTCGCTGTTGCTTCTTTGTAGTCTGCCAAGCTTTGCGCAAGAGGGCGGCTCTTTGGAGAGCTACCTCTCGCACAACAAGCAAGAGCAGTTTCGTTACGACTATGCAAAATCCGAAGCCGCTAATGCCAAACTGCGCGACTCTTGGATAGCACCGCTTAACCTTGGATACAGTTACTCCCGCTCAAACCCTTACGACTCCGAGCAGGTGGCTCAAAACGCCTATATCAAGATGGATCAGCCCATCTTTCAAAGCGGCGGTATCTACTATGGTATCAAGTATGCGCAGGCGTCAAAACTCTACAGCGACTACACCATCGATGTGGCAAAGCGCAAACTTATCAAAGAGACGGTCTCCCTCTTGATCCAAATAAAGCAGTCCGATCTGCGTATCGCCAAACAAGAGCTGCTCATCGACAATTCACGCATGAATCTGGAGCAAAAAGAGGAGCAGTATATGAGCGGTCAGCTTGATTCGAGCTTCCTTGATAGTGCCGTGATCGAAAAAAACAGTGTCACGACGGCACTCTTTGATCTTGAGAGTGCCAAAGAGCGCCTGATATCGAAGTTTCAGGTGCTCAGCGATAGTGATTATAAAACGCTCGAGGCACCCCGTTTGGAGCTTATGAGTAGTGAAGCCTTTATGGCAAACAACCTTATTATTTCACAAAACGAGAGCGAAATAGAGAAGAACCGCTACGCTAAAAACGTCACAATCGCAAAGTATCTGCCGCACATCAGCTTGACTGCCGGGTACAACTGGTCAAAGAGCGAGAACAGCCGTTTTAACTCTACTATGGGTTCATTCTCGGAAGAGAAAGACTACTACGATTACGGTGTAAAGGCAACGATGCCGCTTGATTTCAACACCTTTAGAGATATCGAGTCCTCACGGGTCGATTATCTCAAGTCCGAGCTTGTGCGCGAGGATAAAAAACGCGAACTTCAAGCGCTTTTTGAGCAGGTGATGCAGAACATCAAAAACTTTGATAAAAAAATAGCCCTGGCCAAAGAGAACCAAAAGCTCTACGAAAAGCTGCTCTTGGATACGAAAGAGCTCTATGAAGCCGGCTATAAGACATCTTATGACGTGGCGACCCTGCAAAACTCGAGCAAGATCCAAAGTTATGACGTCGAGATATTTACGATGGATAGGGCGTTGGAGATTTTAAGCCTATACGAGATGTACGCTAATGAGATTTAGCGACTACATGGCCGATTGGCTCTACGGCCAAGAGGGCTATTATGCAACCTATAAAGCTATCGGTAAAGAGGGTGACTTCTATACGGCGGTGAGTAGCAGCAAGTTCTTTGGCGGCAGCGTAGCAAACCATATCATTAGACTCGTGGACGAGGGCTTTTTAGATTCACATGCCACGATCTGCGAGATCGGCGCACACCACGGCTACTTCTTGGCAGACGTGTGCGAATTTATCTACACGCTTCGCCCGTCGCTTCTCAATACCCTTCACTTTGTCATTATCGAGCGTTTTGATGCCCTTCAAGAGCAGCAACGAAACTACTTCGCCGATTCGTTCGGCGATGCCGTTAAGCTGACTCACTTTAAATCACTTGCAGAGCTTCGATGTAAAAACGCCTTTTTCGTGGCCAACGAGATATTTGACGCATTCCCGTGCGAGCTCTATTACAAAGGCAAAACGGCCAGAGTAGAGGATCATAAGGTCGAGTTTGACGTTGAAGATGCCTGGGTCAATGAAAAGGCTCAAAAGTATCATAAAGATCGCGGTGAGATCGCCGTCGGGTATGAGGAGTTCGCAGCACAGATGAGCGCGGCATGTGAAAAGTTCGAGTTTATGAGCTTTGATTACGGCGAGATGCAGGCCCGCCCAGATTTTTCGCTTCGTGTCTATACAAAGCATAAAGTCCTGCCTTTTTTTGATGAAGAGATGAGCGCCGAGGAGCTCTTTGCCAAATCCGACATCACCTATGACGTCACCTTTGCGCATGTGAAAGATGCTTACGAAGAGGCGGGAGTGAAGTTTATCGAGCTTAAGGCACAGATGGTCGCTTTAGTGGATATGGGGATTCTCGAACTCTTAGAGATTTTGCACAAAAATGCCGATGAGAAGATATACAAACAAGAGGTCGAAAAAGCCAAAATATTGCTTATGCCGAACTTTTTGGGTGAACGGTTCAAAATGATAAAATTTAGAAAAGGCGAGTGATGCTAGAGTACGAGATCGTGATAATCGGCGGAGGCCCGGCGGGCGCAACAGCTGCAAAATATTTGAGTAGAGCCGGTATCAAGACACTCCTTGTACAAAGAAACATGAGTTTTAAAAAACCATGCGGCGGCGGGATCCGTTTAGATGCCTTTAGCGAATTTGAGATCGATACGGGTATCATCCGAAAATATGTCGATACGATCGCTTTGGTGCATAAAGATGACAGGGTCGAAGTGGATATATCGCAGACACCTATCGGTATCGTCGATAGGCAATCTTTTGATGCGATGCTGCGTCAAGATGCACAAGATGCGGGAACAACACTCTTAGAGGCGGTATTCGTCTCTCTGGAGCATTTTGAAGATCACGTCGTTTCAACGATAAAAGTGGATGAAGAGTATATCAAAGTCCGTTCAAGTTATCTCATCGGAGCCGATGGAGTGAACTCAAAGGTGCGCAAGATCGTCAACGGCGACCGTGTAAGCAGCAGTATGACGCACTATGCCGATATAACAACCAAAGAGTACGGAGTGTGCGAATTTCATTTTGGAAGCGAAGTGGCCGAGCGCCTTTATGCTTGGGTATTCCCGCATGCAGAGGGTTCGAATATAGGAACACTGGCAGAGAGTGATCAGAGCTATTTGAACCGCTTGATAGAAAATTTGGATATTGATGAGGATATAAAAGCGTTAGGATACAGAATCCCCCACTATCACAATACGCTCTTTTATAAAGACCGTGTATTTTTCGTAGGAGACAGCGCCTCGCAGGTTTTGCCGTTTACCTATGAGGGGATCTATTATGCGATGAGCTCGGCGAAGATACTGGCCGACGTGATCATAAACGATGAAGATCCGAAAAGCTATGAAAAACGATGGAGTGAGAAGTATAAAAATAAATTTACGGCTCTGCTGATCTTGCAAAAGATATTCTTGAGAAACGATTTTATGATCTCGCTTATGATGCGTCTCTATCATAAACGCTACATCCAAGAGCAGATGGTTCGTCTATGGCTCGGCAAGCGCGAAGTGAAGATCGGCATTAAATTCTTCTTTAACGTCTTCAAGCAGTTGATAACCCGCTAGAGGCTATTTAAGCAGATAGACAAGCGTTACGGTAAACTCTTTTGGATATTTAAAAAGCTCTTTTTCTACACTTACCGGGAAACTCTTCTCTATGGCTTCCATGGCAGAGCGCTCAAAGATTGACTTGCCCGAAAGCATCTTGATGCTACTCACGCTTCCGTCTGCCAAGAGTAAAAACTGCATCTCCACTTCGCCTTGAGCCCCGCGTCTTCTAGCACTTTTTGGATATATCTTATTCGCATCGATGAGTGAACGAAGCTGTGCATAAAAGGCTGCTTGTTTGGCTTTGAGCGCATCGGCCTCGATACGAACCGGCTGAGCCGATATTTTTGTATCGGTAGTTTGTGAGGTTGCGGCAGAGTCTGTCGCTATACTGCTTGTGAGTTCTGTAGCCGTTGTCGGTTGTGGTGCCAGCGTGTTAACAGGTTCAATTACCGGTTTTTGTTCAGGTTTTGCAACTGCTTTTTGTGCTACTTCAAGCGGTTTCGCCTTTTGAGGCGGGATACTCTTTTTGGCATGTGAGATTGCTTTGGTCTCTTTGAGCGGTTGAGGCTCGGATTTGACCTGTGGAGGAGTCGGCGCAGCTGCAGGCGCTTTTTGAAGCGTAGCCAGAGTGACCTTGACTCTGTTTAGAGTTGGCTCTAGAGGCTCTTGAAGCGAATGTGCGTCAAATTTTGGCATACCCCAAAAGAGGAGTGTCGCCAAAAGGGTGTAAAGCAGCGCACTCAGCGCAAAAGATGAGAGATAGCGTTTGGCATGTGAATCTGCACTGCTTTGTACCACCATTATCTTCATCCTTTAGTTGAAATCTTTTTGCGCTGCTTGCAGAGCTTCATCATAGGTTGCGAGCGTGCCGCCGTTTGCTTCGATGAACTTCATGGCATCCTCTTTTGAGGCAAAGGCGTATTTGCTCACTTTGCTCATCGTAGCTTTTTTGCTGCTTCCGATAACATAGAAGGCTTGATGTGCATCTATGAACTTGAGTGACGTTACATCTACCACCTGCTCATCGCTTGTCGCCTCGCTGTGTTTGTGTTCGGCCATACAGTGGATTGAACAGTATTGATAGACTTTGCCGACAACCGTTTTAGCCGCATGGTTGGTTTTGTACCACATAGGGAGTTTCATGCCGCATCTTGAACATGATGTTTTGTTCTCACCCTCTTGCAAAAGAGTCGCATCTTTGAAGCTTACACTCTGAAAGAGCTCTTTTTGCATCCCATGTGCATGAGCGTGGGCATGTGAAGATGCACCGTACTTCATCGTCGCATAGACCCTAAAGAGGTTGAGCGAGAGGTAGAAGATGATAAGCAGCGACGCAAACACAAACGCAACGCTCTTGGCACTTCTGCTTGCGCTAAAGAGATTGACTCTTTTGTACATGATGAAAAATGCAAGAGCCGCGGCGAAATATTTGAAAAAGTCGAAGATAGCCAGCCACGCATCTTTGCGGCTTGCAAGGTTCTGTACATCTGTCTCTATACCGAATCCATATGCAAAACCTTTGACGATATCGGCGTACTCGTGCGTAAAGAAGCTATGCAGCAGGTGCGAGAGCCCACCGATGATAAAGAGCGGCGCAAAGGCGTAGCCGAGCGTGTAGAAGGTCTTGCCAAAATCTGCTTTGAGCGCTTTAGAGGCCACAAACATCCCGATATAAACAAGTGCGAGCGTCACAAGGTTGGCATATAAGAAGGCAAAGAGCCCCACCGCATCGAGCGAGCCGAAATCGATGAGTGTTTTAAAGTACTCGGCACTCTGAACCCAAGGGAGCTTTTCTGCCATAGGGCCGCGTCCAAGACCGTGATGAAAGCTCATCGTGATACTGATGGCCGCCGTAATAAGGATATACGTCCAGACCTCTATCTTGTCAAATTTGAACTTTTTATAGAGCGAATTGGCAGGTGGGACGATGCTAAACTTCACCGCATCACACGCCTGCGCACACTCCATACATAAAGAGCAATCCTCCATTGAGTTCTTGTGGTTGAAGGTAAAGGGTTTGAGATTATAAGGACACGCCGAAGCACATGCGAATGTCTTACACTCGCCGCAATCCTCTTTGTAGCTTCCAAGCCATGTGAAACTGACTCTTTGGTAGGCTTTTGTAAGGCTCCCGATCGGACAGACATATTTGCAGTAGCTCATATCTTTATAGAGATAAAAGAGCGCAAAGGCTAAAAGCGTCATAACGCTAAAGAGCATCGCCGTGGCAAACGGAGCTGTGAAAAAACGAGGCGCGATGTAATAGACGCCCCACCATCCGATGACAATAAGCCCAAGCCCCCACCAAGGGTTAGCCATCCAGCGCGGCATATCAAGCTTTTTACCGATTTTGGTGATGTGCTTGCCTAAAAAGCCGTGCGGGCAGATACCGCAGAATATTCGCCCGAACGTAGAGAGCGTCACGACCATAAAGAGCGACCAGAAGAGCCCCCAAAAGAGCTCTTTGGTGAAGATGTTCTCGCTGGTCTGTATCAAAAAGCCCAAGTAGATCCCATAGACAAAGAGCGTCAATGTGATGACTCTTATCGCCGTGATGAAGGTAGGGTTCTTGAATATAAACCCAAGCAGCGGCATAGTGAATATGTCGTTTTTATCTTTATCGAACTTTTTCTCGATCATCCGATTCTCCTAGAATTTAAGTGACATACCGGCCGTATAGACGCGCCCAGGATTGACGGTGATAGAGAGATCCTCTGCATCATAAACGCCGTCATAGTTGTTATCGCCGCTTGCGCGAGCCGTATTGAAGTAGTTTTTATCAAAGAGGTTGTCTATGCGCAAGAATGCCTCTAGCTTGTAGTCATTGATCTTTGTGAAGTAGTTCATGCTAAAGTTAAAGACCTCATACCCTGCTATCTCTAAACGATTAAGCTCATCGGCAAAGTAGCTAGAGCGTGCATTGACCTCGAGCGTCGTGAGGAGTCTGTTCTCGTGGTTGTAGTTAAAGCGCAGATTCGCAACATGTTTTGAGACACGCGGGATATATTTGCCCTCTAGGTCGTAGTGCTCGACCGTGTATCTTGAGTAGGGATTACCCAGTACAAGGTTAAAGTTGTCATACTGTGTGAACTTCGCATCGGTATAGGTATAGGCAAGCTCTGCAAAGAATGGCTCTTTTTTGGTCGAATTGAGTGAGAGCTCCAAGCCTTGGCTTCTCATGCCGCCGATGTTCTCGTAACGCTTGACCGCACTTGCCGGGTCCGTAGAGTCCACCCTTGCGTATTGACCGACATTGGCCATGATGTAGTCTTTTCTATCCATGATATAAAGAGTTGCATCATAGTCAAAGAGGGCGTGGTTTCCTCGTAGCCCTATATCAAAACTGAGTGCCGTTTCTGGTTTAAGGTCGTAGTTGTTGGAGACCTTTGTGCTAGTAGGGTCTAGATCGCCCGCGAAGAGCTGTCCTACCGTCGGAGTTCTAAATCCCGTTGAGATATTTGAATACAAAGAGGTCTCAGGGGTAAAGATGTAGTTCGCACCGATTCTATATGAGCCTACGTCAAAACTCTTATCGAGCGATATCGACTGCAGTTTGTCCGTGTAGTCCATGGCTATATGGTCGTAACGAGCATTCCCCGTCATGATAAGAGCCTCGCTGAGTGCATATTTGAGCTCGCCGTAGAGGGCATAGACACGTTCAACCGTCTCATCGTTTCCTGTTTTGGTTCCGGCAAGCACGATCGTGTCGCACGCTCTTGTTCTGTAGTTTATCTTCGAGCAGTAGTCTTGCAAAATCTCGGTTTTGTTCTCATAGAAGTTGTCTCGGATATCGACCCCTAAAAGTGATGCAAAACTCTCGCTTGAGGTACGAAGTTCACTCTTAAGACCTCTTTGAATTTGGAAGTAGTCGTTGAGCGTGCCGTAGGCATCGACATCGGTGACGGTAGCACCGTTAAGGTCATACTTGATCGGCGAACTTACGAACTCGGTGTTGTCGTTGTATTGGTAGATATTGACAAGCATATTGGTGTTGGCATCGAAATCTTTAGAGTAGGTAACAAAGAGTTTGCCAAGAGCGACATCGTATTTTCGTGAGTAGTCTCTATCCCCATCACCGATATCCAAACTCTGCGGATTCGTCTGTGCCGCCGTCACTCCTTTGACCGTACCGTGGCTGTCTTTTTTACGTTGAGAGAGCTCTAAACCTGCCGTAATGTCACTGGTATCGTCGATAAAGTATTGGAGTTTCGAGTTAAGATAGGTTGCCTCATAGCCGCTATCTTCCCAATAGCCGTCACTCGCACGTTTACTGGCTTGAATATAGAAGTTGTAGCTCTCGCCGCTAAGACCTGCACGAGCCAGCAGTTTTTTATAGTTAAAGCTGCCCACTTCAGCCGCGACCGAGTTGTAGTTGTTGTACCCTTTTTTCGTAGTGATGATGATCGCACCGCTGAGTGCGTCTTCACCAAAGAGGTATGATGCACCCCCTTTGACCACCTTGATAGATTGGATATTGTC
>JACXUD010000265.1 GCA_014764025.1 Campylobacterota bacterium
AAAATGAGAGAGCTTTATTGCTTCAAGCTATTGGAAACATCAATGAAAATGCTAATTTTAAGGGACTTGCGTTGCTTTAGGAGTTGTCGAACTCAGGTTCCTAGTCTTCTTGCACTGTTGGCTCGAACTAATTTCTCAAAGAAAAACCAGATATGGATACCATTACCTGACTTGGAGAGTTCAAAGAGAGGATGAAGATGAAGCTCTTCAGCAATCTGTTTTATCGCTCGTGCATCCTCAATAAAACTCTGTTTATCTAAATCAATGACCAAAAACTTTGCCATCGTTTGATTGATAATTGGGTAAGTTCCTAAACGCACTTTTCCCTCTAAGTGTTTTTGGACAATAGCATCGTTGATAGTGATATAATCTGTTCCTCTAAAAGTATAAGTCGCAGGTGAATATCCTTTTTTGTTCCCTCTTTATTGACCCAGTAGGTAGCACAAACATCTTCCCTACCGATAAAGAGTGATTTGAACAGTGTCACCTTTTGTGATTTGCTAAAAGGTGAGCATTGTTCTATCAGTTGTGTCACTTTTAGAATTTCATCCTCAATAGAGGCTTTTTGTGACTTTAAAGCATGAAGTTTTTGGTAGAGTTCTTGGAGTTGCATCGTATCAATCCCCAAACCTCAACGCATACTTCGTACTCCGACCAGCCGTTCCCTTAACCTGTTTCAGATACCCTAACGCCACCAAGTTCTGAATATCGCGAACAGCCGTAGGTTTAGATACCTTTGCCATACTCATATACTTTTTCGTACTGAGCCCTCCCTCAAAGCCATCAACTCCATACTCCAGTAACTTATTGAGTATTTTTATCTGACGAGGATGAAGCTGATCAATATCAACCTGTTTCCAAAAACGTGCCTTTTGCATCACTATGTCGACTTTTTGTAAGCTCCGTTCTATCGAGTGTTTCAATGTTTTAGTATGCCAAACTATCCACTTTGTAAAGTCATACTCGGGATTATAGAGTAGTTTTTGACTCTGTTCCAAGGCTTCATAATACCCTTTTTTATCCAAGTGAATCGCGGAGGAGATTGAAAAGTATTTGTACTCTAAGCCCATATCTTTTGACAAAATATAATCAGCTATAACTCTCGCTATCCGTCCATTGCCATCATCGTAAGGGTGTATGGTTACAAACCAGAGATGGGCTTTGGCACTTTTGATATAGGGATGCTCTGTAGAGGTATTGATATACTCTAACAGTTGAGCAGTATCTTCCTCTATTCTACTGTGAGGGATAGCACGGTAGTGTATCTTTTCTCTACCATGTGAACCAGAGACCACTTCCATATCATCATAATCTCGAAACTCTCCATAGTTTATATCACCTAAAAGGGTACTATAGCCACCTGCAAAAAGTGAGATATGCCATTGATGCAATCGTTCGAGGGTAAGCGTTTCGTGATTAAGATTACTATCCAAAAGCAGAGCTGTTAAGGCATCCGTATGATGCGTAGAGCTATCTTCACCTATGTCAAATGAAGTGTCTAATCGTTTTCGTACCGAAGAACGAACACTGTCGCGATTAAGATATTCTCCCTCAATAGCATTGCTAGAGACAATCTCATCAATCAACGTATCTATTTTAATTGTCTCTTCTTTAGCACTATCAAGCATTTTAATAATCAAAGAGAGTTTACCAATGCTTTGTGCAGTAGCATCAACCTCATTAATCATTACTTCAGCACGGTAGGGAAAAGCTGGATAAGTGGCGTGTTCCCATATCCATGTAGCCATTATTGACTCCTATGATACGATTATCTCTTCTAATCGTATCATAAATTTATACGTTTTTCAAATAGATAGGTGTAAAATCGTATAAATTTATAATACTTAATCAACTACACTTTAGACAAAATCACCCCGTCTTTTCACACCCCATATCTAATCCAAGCCCCAAAAACGCATTATTCGCATAATCACCCTCAATCTTTTTATCAACGTTAGGAAAAAACATCGAAATTCGCAAAGTGACAAAAATGTTTCGCAAGGCTAATTAAAGAAACTGGTAATAGGTGCGTGAGGTATGCATCATAATATCTTTGAAGCGAAAACGATTTTTGAGTTCATTAAACATTGGCTCAATATCCCACCGTTTTGCGTAGCGTTTAATAATCTCCTCTCCTTTAAGTGTGGTATCGGTTGAGATAAGAAGGTTGATGGATTGACTATCCTCAAATTTTACCCATACGGCTTTGACGGTTATATCATTGCTTAAAAATCTAGTTTTCACAATTGCCTCTTTATACTGAACTTTTTGATCTTTTCCATAGATGTAGAGTGTTCGCTCTTTTTTCAAATCTTCCAATTCAGGCTTGATTCGTTTCCCTTTTTTTCGAGTTGCTCCTTTGGTTCCTTTTCGCCTGACAGGTGGCAATTTATAGATAACCAAATCCTTTCTTGCCATAGTGATAACAGAAAAATTACATCGGTTCACTGCCCATAAAATAAGCCTTTTCTTAGCAAACCAACTATCCGTTATCATCTCTACTTTAATGGT
>JACXUD010000266.1 GCA_014764025.1 Campylobacterota bacterium
TTCCTCTCGGACGCGCTGCTAGCAGGCTGGGATGAGGTGCTTGTCTATCACGGCATCGGCACGGGCAAGCTCGCCTACGCCGTCAAGAATTTCCTTAAAGAGCACCCGAGCGTCAAAGGGTTTAGCGACGCACCGCAGCACATGGGCGGCTTTGGAGCGAAACTCGTCTCGCTCTAGCCCCGACCCGTTTGCATAGAGGGCTTTGAACGAGCCTCTGCGCCGAGTGCACTCCCTCCCTTTACATCATCTCAAGAAAGCTTAAATAATTAACTGTTACACTGAGCGTTTCTAAAGGAGATTCCCATGTCAATTCCACTCGCCCTCATCCTTATCTTCGGTATCATCTTGCTCCTCATCTACAACTCTCTTGTCTATAAGAAGAATCAGGTCGAGAATATCTTTGCCGGTGTCGATGCCGTGCTTAAAAAGCGCTACGACCTCATCCCAAATCTCGTTGCAAGCGTGAGCCGCTACATGGAGCATGAAAAGGGTCTGCTTGCCGAAGTGACCCATCTGCGTGCCGAAGCGACCAAACCGCATATATCGGATGAGCACAAGATTGCCCTTGATAAACAGCTCTCCTCTGCTCTGGGTTCGATCATGGTCGCCGTAGAGGCCTATCCCGAGCTCAAAGCCAATGAGAACGTCATCCACCTGCAACACACTCTTCACGAAGTAGAGGAGCAGATATCGGCCGCACGACGCGCCTATAATCAAGCGGTGACCGACTACAACAACGCGATCGAGATGATCCCTACGAATATGGTTGCCAAGTTGATGAACTACACCCGCAAAGAGCTCTTTGAGATCCCGCAAAACAAGCGCAAGGCACCCGACGTTAAAGAGCTCTTTCATTAGATAGCCCATGAAGAGCGTAAGCGAACTGACCGATTTTTACTATAAAGCGCTCTACCCTACGCTAGAGCGTCTTGAAAAGAAGCGGAAGGCTCTCTCGCACCGCATCATCTACAGCTATATCATCCTCGGCACGCTTGCCCTGCTTATCGGCTCTGCACTTCGCGAACTCTTTTCCGACTCCCCGGATGCCATCGGCTTCTTTTTGGCGCTTCTTCTCGCGATAGCCGTTTTTTTGTATAAACTCCTCTCCAAAGGGTATATCGAGCAGTTTAAAAAAGGGGTGATGCACCCGCTTGTCAAAGAGGCGCACAACGGCTTGGAGTATAGGTGTGATGCCTTCATAAGCGAAGCGCGCTACGAGGCTTCGGAGCTCTTTTCACATGCCGATAGATACGGCGGTAACGACTACATCTCGGGGAGTATAGAGGGGGTAAAGATAGAGTTTTCGGATATCCATGCCCAAAAAGAGCACCGCGACTCCAAAGGGCGCAAAAGCTACAGCACCATCTTTCAGGGAGTCTTTATCGTCACCGAGTTCAACAAGCACTTTAGTTCCAAGACCTTTATCCTGCCCGATAGTGCGCAAAAGAGCTTCGGCGATCTTATCGGTTCGTGGCTGCAGTCAAAGAACCCTATGCGCGGCGAGCTTATCAAGATGGACGATGCCGCGTTCGAGAGGGAGTTTGTCGTTTACGGCAGCGATCAGATCGAAGCTCGCTATATCCTTTCACATGCCGTAATGCAGCGTCTTTTGGAGTTTCGGCGCAAAAGCCGCCACCCCATATCGCTCTCTTTTGTCAATGCGCAGATGTATATAGCGATCCACTACGGCAAGGATATGTTCGAGCCTTCCATCTTCACTTCGCTGCTTAAACACTCGTTGGCGATGGAGTATATACAAAACCTCACTCTCTTGGTGGGGCTTATCAACGAGCTTAAACTCAACCAAAAACTATGGAGCAAACATGAATGAGATAACGACGCTTAAAAAGAGCCTGAACGATTTTTTAACGCCAAAGATGGTCAAATTCGCCATCTTGCCCATCATCATCACGCCTATCGTGCTCTACATTCTCTTTGTCTTCATCGCCAGCAGCGGCATAGAGAACCTCGCCCTGCTCGAGCTCAACTCTACGCAGACAAGCTA
>JACXUD010000267.1 GCA_014764025.1 Campylobacterota bacterium
GCAAAGATCCCTTTTAGCGACTCGTTCGCTCTTAAGCTCGAAGCGATCTACATGCCAAAATACAACTCAAAACGCTGGGATAGCAACGCGGTCTTATTAGCAGGGCTCAACTTTGCGTTCGGAACATCGACTCGTGATGCCGAAG
The DNA here is from genome assembly GCA_014764025.1 of Campylobacterota bacterium. GTDB lineage: Bacteria > Campylobacterota > Campylobacteria > Campylobacterales > Sulfurimonadaceae > JACXUD01. Next base: position 146 of record JACXUD010000267.1, read on the forward strand.
CGGCGGCAAGAGCACAAAAAGAGGCCGAGGCCGAAGCAAAAGCAAGAGCCGAGCGTGAAGCCGCAGAGGCTAGAGCCAAAGCTGAGCGTGAAGCTGCAGAGGCAAAAGCAAGAGCTGAGGCAGAGGCCAAAGCCAAAGCCGAGCGTGAAGCGGCAGAAGCAAGAGCCAAAGCAGAGGCGGCTGCCGCGGCGGCTGCACTTGCCGCAGCCAATGCGGATGATGATAAAGACGGTGTAGTCAACAGCAAAGACAAATGCCCGAATACGCCTAAATCGGTAACGGTCGTAGATGCCAACGGCTGTATGAAGCAGGTGAATCTCTATATCACTTTTGAAAATGCCTCATACGATGTCGATCAAACATCACATGCCAACATAGCGAAATTCGCTCAGTATATGAAACTCAACCCAAATTCAGAGGTAGAGATCATCGGATTTACCGACTCAATCGGATCTGCATCGGCGAATAAAAAACTCTCGCTCAAACGTGCAGAGGCGGTTAAATCGATGCTGGTTAAAGAGGGTGTTGCAGCAAAACGCATCACTACGTCGGGCATGGGCGAAGAGAATCCTGTTGCAAGCAATATGACCAAAGAGGGTCGTGCAGAGAACAGAAGAATCGAAGCCAAACTGACTAAATGATTCAAATTCCCTGCGTCATCTTTGCAGGGGGCAAAAGCAGCCGAATGGGAGAGGACAAATCGCTTCTCCCTTTTGGAGGCTTTAACACGCTTGCAGAATTTCAACTCCATAGACTTCAAAAAATCTTCTCTCACGTCTATATATCCACAAAGAGCAAAGAGAAATTCTCATTCCAGGCAGACTTTATAGAGGACACTCCCACATCAAACACCTATGCCCCGACGGCCGGTTTTGTTGCAGTCTTTCAAACATTGGCATGTGAAAAGTTCTTTGCGATTAGCGTCGATGCGCCTTTTATAGACGAAAAGATCATAACCAAACTCATCAAAGCGGACGAGGCAAACTCAAATAGAGATGCGACCATCGCCCGTTCTCCCGAAGGCATGGAGCCCTTATGCGGGATCTACCACCGCTCTTTGGCATGTGAATTTGAAAAGATGCTCGAAGAGGATAACCATAAACTTGGCTACCTTTTAAAGAACTCACATGCCGAGTTTATAGAGTTTAACGATGCCGCACCCTTTATGAATCTCAACCATCCGCACGAATATCAAGAGGCATTAAAGCTTCTTTAAATTATCTCTGTGTAAAATGCCGAATCTTCTTGGGGTGTTAGCTCAGCTGGGAGAGCGCAACGCTGGCAGCGTTGAGGTCAGGGGTTCGATCCCCCTACACTCCACCATGTAAAATCAACTTTTTAAAGCTTTCAGAACCTCTCTTCTCTCAAAGTGTCACCTAAAATGTCACTAACATCTACATTAAACAGCTCTATCTTTGTACCGACTTTTTATTATTGAAATATAACTGAAAATATTATTTTAAGATATAATAGGCTTATGTTCAAAAAATCAATCATCTTAATACTTCTATTTTTTCTTTTTAGGATGGCATTATTGGCTTCCGTACAGATAGATATCTTATATGACATCAACACAAGCTTTTCCAACAGCAGGTTATATGATAAGATGGTCAAATCTCTTTCAGCTCATGATGTTGAAAACAATCAAACCATCATGTCGGAAATAGAAGCTTTCATGAAGATTCTCCCTCAATACTTGGAGAACTCTCCAATAATTAGTGATGAAATATATATACAAAACAGATCCGATAATCCACAACCGTCCGTAAGCGTGAGTTATCATAAAATGATGATTGCTTCATTGCTATATATAATACCATCCCCAATTAAGCACATAAGTGGATTAGTTTTTGCTTAG
>JACXUD010000268.1 GCA_014764025.1 Campylobacterota bacterium
CTCTTAGCTTTGGCTAGGAGGTGCGAGCCCCTCCTATAAATAGAGTAAAAATTGCTCCTTCTAAAATCGCACGTAGAGTTTTTAGAGGTGCCCATAATAAATTGCGAACGGAAATCTTTTACAAAGAAGTCTGAAATAGTCTTTCACTTGAAAATGAATACCCACAAAAACATGTAAAGACTCAATATCTGAGATCACAGAGTCTAAAAAGTAGCTACCCAATCCCTCTTTTTGCGATTCATAAAAGTAGATACCATTTTCAATATCTTTGATGGCTTCATCTAAGATTTGAATCTTCATAACAGTTTTTGCAGCTTGCTTTTTGCACTCTGAAGATCTTCAAATCTCGATTTACCGCTTTTTACAGCCTCTTCTCTTTGATCAAGCGTATCAAGATGCCATTACGGAGTAAATTCACTTTTAGATGCCGCTAGAGTCATGTTTTGCCAAAGCTCTTCAAGCATTGAAAACTTTTGAGCCAAATCCATTTTGTCATAATCTAATGCACCCATACGTATCCTTTATAAAAAATTATATCACATCTTGGCATGTGAATTTACTTTGCTTTGGTTCTTACAAAAAGCGTTGCGTGCTCATGTTTTTGCATCAACTCAAGCAGTTCATCAAACTTATACGCCTCTTCGTTCGTCGCAAGCTCTTCGTTTGCATACTCGAATCGACTTGTTCCTAGCGGCTCTTTTGAGAAGATCGCTACAAAAAGATCATGCGTATCCTCGCCCTCTTTGACAACACAGGCAGCAGCAGAAAAATTGTTTTGAAAAACATCTTGCATTATCCTCTTAATTTTTTGTTAGATTGTAACAGCGAAAAACTTAGAAGAGCTTTTTAAAGGCTCTCTTCACATGCCAATAATTTTGCTCTTTAGGGAAGATTTTCTCTGTAGATCGTAACTATTTCAATGCGTTCATCGCCAATGCGATAGATAATGCTAAAGCCCTGATAAACAAGCTTGCGCGTATTGGGTGCAAGCTCTTCACTGAGGCGTCCTGCCAAAGGAAAGTGAGTAAGCGTCTCTAGAATATAATGGCGAAATTTTTTTAGATATGACGCCGTTATCTTTTTTGAGCCGCTCTCTTGGTGGATGTACTCGGCAAGTGCTTCAAGCCTTTGATAGGCTTTATGTGAAAAATCAATCCTCATACTTTTCAAGCACTCTCTCAAAGGCTTCATCCATGCTCACAAGCTCGCCTCGTTCTATCTCTTTTATAGCCTCTTGCACTTCACGCTTCAGTGCGGCATGGGTTCGATTATACTCATCCAAAGAGATCAAAACGACACTCTTGTCGTTTTTTGTAGTTATGATGATCTCTTCATTGTTGTCACATGCGCTCTCGATCAATGCCTTAAGATTGTTTCGTGCTGTTGTGTAGTTAATAGCTTGCATGGTTTCTCACTTATGACAGATTTCTGTCATTTTATCATAATCAACTCAAAAGAGTGCTTTGATTTTCACATGCCAATAATTTTGCTCTTATCATCAAAAAGGTATAATCGCGCAACTATTTTCTAAAAGGTTCACAATGGGACAGACTATAACTGAAAAAATATTCTCACAGCACGTCGGCAAAGCGGTATATGCCGGCGAGATCATCCGCTGTGACATCGATATGGTCATCGGTAACGACATCACTACGCCTATCTCTATCCACGCGTTTGAAGAGAGCGGCGCTACAAAACTTGCCAATCCGGACGGCTTCTCTATCGTTTTAGACCACTTCATTCCTGCAAAAGATATCGCATCTGCCAACCAAGCGCGTATCAGCCGCGACTTTGCAAAAAAACACAACCTCAAAAACTTCTTTGACGAAAAAGATATGGGGATCGAGCACGCTCTTTTGCCTGAAAAAGGGCTTGTAGTTCCGGGTGACGTCATTATCGGTGCGGACAGCCACACATGTACGCACGGCGCACTCGGCGCGTTCTCTACGGGAATGGGCTCTACCGACCTTGCATTTGCAATGGTAACGGGGGGCAACTGGTT
>JACXUD010000269.1 GCA_014764025.1 Campylobacterota bacterium
CCCGACTTAGCCCATAAAATCAAACCAAACTCCAATATTTCGGGGTTTGACTTAAAAAAACAGGCACTACATTACTTAATATTTCCTAAAATATAAGGCTTAGTTTGAGGTGAAACCCCCATCACTTTATAAATTCGTTTAGCATCATCCGAGACTTTAGAAGGAAAAGCAAATTTTCTATTGGTCTTGGTATCATAAAGAATAGAAGCCTGCACCCCAAGCAGAGCGGTTCTAATGCGTTGAGGCGAAAGCTTCTTATAAAGAAGTTTTACTCTATACTCCAAATGTCTCACCAAAGAGTATGCCATAAAAGATATGGCAAGATGAGCTCTAATACGATGCGGTTTCCAATGATAGATAGGACGAATTTTTAGATCATGTTTGGTAATCCTAAATGACTCTTCAACCTGCCACAGATTGGCGTATTGATGAATCAATTCTTCATTTGAGAGAGTAGAGTTATTGGTCATAATTCCCTTAATGCCATCCCACGCTGCATCCTCTTTAATCTTCTCCTCATTGAGTACAATTGAAATGTCACAGGAGGTTGTGTTTGAGGTATTCGTGTTCTCTTCTTGATGGGTTGGTTCTAATAGTAGATACTTTTTATAGCCTTGATTAGAAAGTTGAGATTTCACCGAACTGCTCTTTTCTAGTTTGGCTTTGAGCTTTACAATCGCTTTTTCTCTCTCATATTTATCTTTTTTGGCTCTTTTTTCGGAGTAAGAGACCAACAGTTTTTTACCCTTATCATCCATAGGAATGGTTTTGACTTTAATGTCATCATTAATGGATTGATAATCATCCATTTGGAGTATCTGCTCTTTGATACTCTTGTTCATATTTTTAACTCTTGCTCCCACAATATAGCTCATATTGGCATGGTTATCAAACGCTTCTAGGTTTTTGGTATTAAACATCCCACTATCAGCAACATAAACAATCTTATCGACATTGAACTCTTCTTTTATCTCTTGCAATGAAGGAATCAATGTGTGTCCGTCGAAGGTATCCCCTTCAAAGGCTTTATACCCAATAGGCAATCCTTGTTTGGTAACGAGTAGTGCTAATACTACCTGAGGTTGGTTGAATTTACCATCTTTACTGTATCCATTCTTTTTAATCGCCTCTTCCCCTTCATCTTCACTAAAGCTTTCAAAGTATAAGGTGGTGGCATCGAAATAGATGACATCAATCGTATTATTGAGTAGCGTTCTGGTTTGGTTCAGTACCAATTTACCCAGCTTTTTGATATGTTTATCATCCAACTTATCCATCATACGATAGACCTGTTTAAGATCAAGATTGACCCCAAACTTCTCTTCTAACATCTCTACGGTAGCCATTTTACTCTCTGGATTAGCAACTCTGGCTAAAACTATCTCTTTTAGCACTTTGATACTGGTCTTATTCGCACTGGAGTTGGCTAACAATTTCTGAAATCCCATCTCACGATAGAGTTCTTTGTAAACATCATGGATTCCTTTTATAACTCTATCCTCTTCGAGCATATCTAAAAGATTGACTTCATAATCGCACCGATCAACTTCATCACTCTCTTTATTAGAACGCTCCTCTTTTTTTGACTCCTCGCTCTCTTCCTTTTTCTCTTTATAGGCTTTTTGTGCCAATGCTTCAATCTCTTCTACGCTGTAGAGTGGCAGTTGTCCTTCGGCTTCTAGTTTTGCTTTAAGTGACTCAGCATAGAGTTTAAGTTCTTCGAGTTCATTCTCATCATAAGCAATACCGACATGCTTAATGATCTTTTGCTTGACTTTTCCGTCAATTCTCTCGGAATGTACGATCTGAACAGATTTTCTTGGACTATTTGGGGTGCTTTTTACTCTTACAAACATGGAGGTAGTATAGCAAATCATAGCTTAATAAGGTATTAAATACTATATTGCTAGGCACTACAAAATGAACCATCTTGTTCATTCCCCTATTTCTAGGACTTCCTCTAATCTCTGTAGTGCTTTTTGTCCTAAGTCAGGA
>JACXUD010000270.1 GCA_014764025.1 Campylobacterota bacterium
CCCTTTATTTAGTATATGTCGGATTTGCGTCCGATAGCGATAGTATAGAGATCATAAACGAAGACTCTATTTCGTTTCAATCAATTCATAAAAATTTCGTTGAGCTGCTTGTGGTAGGCGAGGGCCTCTTGGCAAAATACCCATCTATAATTGATCATTTTTTTGAGTCCCTCAGAGTGTTCATACATCATAAGCGTTATCTTCTCATCGTTATCGGCCACTTCCATGTCCATTAAAAGCGCATAGAGAGTCCGAAGCGATCTTTTGGCTTTATACTCATCTTTTTTGCGAAGCGCCTCATAGGTATCTTTGATCAAACCATCAATTTGCGCTTTTGTACTGATTCCATAGAGCGAGAGCATAGGGTAAAGGTTGTTTAATATTTTGACTCTATAGCGCATCTCATCTATCTCTTTTTGCTTACTCTCTATGTAGCTAGGCAGTTTTTTTTTCCAGTAGTTCCACTCTTTGAGGCCGATTAGAAATTTCCACAACGAATAAGCACCGATCGCCCAAGAGAGATATGACCAAAATCCATGCAGATAGAATCCCCATACGCCAAAGAAAATGACTAAAAGCAACTCAAACGCAGGCCAAGGCGGCGCAGGATTGGAGTAGGAGTATTTGAAATGATTTATATCGGTGTTTTCCGAATGCACGAATGTTTTTAATCTTGCAAGGTTGTAGTACGCTACCTCTTTGCCGTAAAAGATATCTTGGAGCATCTTGTTTATAAGCCAAATGGTTTTAGCGCGTTCATCGTCATCATGGCGGTCAATGAGCTCTTGGGCTTTCTCTTTAGCCTCATTAGCCGCACGTTCGGCATCTATCGCTGCGCTTTTAGCATCCTCTGCCGCTGCCCATGTAAAGAGATCAAATATATCAGCCATCCTATCCTCCTAACTCTTTATCTCTATGAACCGTGATGATCTTAAAGAGCGGGTTGGCGATGTTCATCTTCATCACGATCCCCTTTTTTTGTCTATCACGCATAACCCAAGTAAGCGGCTTCTTTTGAGCAAGCACCTTTTTGCCAATACCCACAAAATCCGTATCGGAGGTGACAAAAATAAACTCCTCATAGCCGCTAAGGATTTTGTAGATATTTTTTATTTTCGTATCACTATCGCTTGAGTGCTGCGAAAATATCTCAAAGCCGTTTCGCTCCATCTTTTGGATGCTTTTAGCGCTTAAATTTTGTTTTGTGATTATAAAAGCCCGCTCCGGTGCGAAGCGGAGCTTTTGGCGGATTTGATGAAAATAGCCAAAGGGGATGTTCTCAAGATCCCACAGCAAAAGCGTGCGTGGTTTAAGAGTTCCATAGCCCCACGTCAATCTCTGAATGATTGGCTCATTCACATGCAAAAAGTATCTGTGAAAGTCAAATATACGCCATTTTGGCATGTGAAACCGCAACATCGTCCGACTCACTTTTATAAGTTTTGGCTCTCTTGCGAGGGCTTTGGCTCTTTGGTATATTTGAACTTCACCTCAAGGAATTTCGCCGCCGCTGTAAATGGTGCGCTTATCAAGATAAGCGTGCCAAGCCAGACCCAAAAACTGCTGAAGATAAATTGCATAACTTCTAACATAACGGCCTCCTAAAAACAGTGCACATAAAAGTCGGCATGTGAAGCCGTGCTTGTGTAGTAGTACCAAGCGGTAAAGAACGAAGCGTTTTGCGTACTTTTTGTCAAGCTCACGGATGTACCGCCGCGAGCGCTATATCCCGTGCCGTTGATCTGCAATGCACCGCTTACATAGCTGTTTGATGTAAAGCTAGAGTCCAAAAAGTAGATCGTGCAGCTCTTGTTTGCCGAGTCTGCCACCGTAAACGTCATAAGATCTGTTTTGCCGTTATAGGTGCGGCTGTATGGCACATCCTGCAGAAGAATCTGCGATGTAGTCAATAGATTGGGCGTTGTCGAATTTAAACTCTCTTTGAGTTTCTCTAGGCGCTCTTGCTCTGCCTTTTGCTCATACTCTTTTTGCAG
>JACXUD010000055.1 GCA_014764025.1 Campylobacterota bacterium
TCATCGCCGTAGCTTTAGCTATGGCTCTTCGCGTCGCCTTGACTTAAGCAAAAATCTCCTAAAGCTAAAGCCGCGTAGAGTTTTTAGAGGTGCCCTATACTCTTTTAGCCTCTTAAGCTAAAACCTACGTTCTTTATGTCAGGATATGAATCAACGTTATATTCCTAATACATAGAAGAGTCTCCTATGAAAAAATATCTATCGCTGCGAATCGCTCTTTTGGTCGGAAGTGCCCTCATTTTGACACTTTTTGGAGTCTTGATCGGCTCGATCGTCATCAACGATATCCAAAATGAGATGCTTAGCCATCGCGTAAACGAACTTCACGCAACCCAAGAGGTCAAAAAGAAGCATATTCAGGACTTTATGCGTTTTCGCCTGCAGGATATTGAGCTGCTCGGCCAGAGTCCGCAAACCATCTCTTTGACCCAGCGCCTCGTAAACCTCTACGGCCGTATGAAAAAGAGCTATAATAAAGAGAAGTACCTGCGAGACCGCAAGGTGCGCCAGCTCTTTGAGGAGCATGACGACTTCTTTCAAAAATATCTGCAGGGGTATGATTTTTCGGATATCTACATCCTCTGCAAAGAGCACGGACACATCCTCTATAACACCCAAAAGAGCTCCGATCTGGGCGAGTCGCTCGGTGAGACGCCCTTGAATGAGACGAAGTTTGCAAAGCTCTATCGCGACGTGATCGAACAAAAGAGGGTGATGCTCTCCGATATGGAGCTCTATGCGCCAAAGGATAACGCGGCCGTTATGTTCATCGCGGCACCCGTTATCGGCGAAAAGGGTTCGATCATAGCCGTCGTTGCCGCGGAGCTCCCTGCAGCGCGAATCACAAAGCTTGTCGAGGTGGCCGCCGATGATATGCAAAGCAAAGAGATATACCTCATAGGAACGGACTATCTGCCGCGCAGCGATACGCTCTTAGGCTCTGCAAAACACCGTCTTATCAGCGCCTTTAAAGAGCCTGCAGCCGCCAAAATCGAGACGCTTGCGGCGGTAAAGGCTATGCAGGGCGAACACGGAGAGTTGATACAAAAGGATTATCGCGGCAATGAGACTATCAGCGTCTATGACGGTATAGATCTTGGGAGCTTTAAGTGGGGGATCGTCAGCAAAGCCGATATCCAAGAGATCAACATGCCCATCAAAGAAGAGATACGAAAAATCATCCTCTATATCGCTCTATGTATCTTGATCGCTTTTGCATCGGTGCTCTACTTTACGCGAAAGCTGGTATCGCACATTGAAAAGCTTGCAAACAATGCCCAAAGACTCTCAAAAGGGGAGTTCGCAATAGAACAGACAAGTGAGCTCTTTATCGAGCTTGAACCTATAGGCAAGATGCTTCAGGATCAGAGCAGAGTCCTTGGACAGCTCAGCGGCGATATCGCCAACATTCAGCACGGCGTCACAGAGGGGCGAATCGATGCGCGCATCATGACGCAGAGATACGGGGGCGACTTTGCAAAGATGAGCGAGACGATCAATAACATCCTCTCGATACTTGCACACACGATCTGGATCAAGCGCGGCGTTGCGGAGCTGATGCTCAGTGTAAGCAATAAAGAGTCGCTGCAGATACAGACCTCAGAGGCGCTTGCTTTTATCGCCAGCTATCTCGGTGCTTCGGTCGGAGCCCTCTACTGCTACAGACCGCAAACCGAAGAGCTAGAGCGCAAAGCGACCTACGCCTACGTCAACTCCGAAGAGTTTCAAGAGAGTTTTAGCGTAGGCGAGGGGATAATCGGGCAGGTGGCAAGCGGTAAAAAACCGATCGTATTCGAATCGCTCTCGCCAAGCGGCCTTCATGTGGCTTCAGCAACGGCGGTGATCGCACCCTATGCGCTCTATGCCTATCCGATGCTCTACAAAGGGGAGGTTATCGGGGTGATGGAGCTTGGCAGCAACACGGCATTCACAAAGATGCAGCAGGAGTTTCTCGTAAACTCGCTTGAAGCACTCAGCGTGACGCTCTACGCTTCAAAGCAGTCCGAAGAGACCAAGAGACTTCTTACTGAGACGATGGAGCAAAAAACGGAGCTAGAGACCCAAAGCGAAGAGCTGATGCACTCAAACGTGATGCTAGAGGAGCAGCAGCAAAGACTCGAAGCCCTCACCCACGATCTTCAAATACGCAACGAACAGCTAGAGAAGACCCAAAGCGAGCTGATCGTAAAAGCGGAGGCGCTTGAGCGCACAAGCCGATACAAAAGCGAGTTCTTGGCCAATACCAGCCATGAGCTGCGCACGCCGCTTAACTCTATCATCCTTCTCTCGAAACTTCTCAAAGAGGAGGGCTCGAATATACTCGGCGAAGAGAACGTCAAAAAGGCAGAGGTCATCCATAAATCGGGCAGCGAACTGCTCCATCTTATCAACGATATCCTTGATCTCTCCAAGATCGAAGCGGGCCGTCTAGAGCCGAGCAAAAAAGCCTTCAATACGCAAGAGCTGACTCATGAGCTCTACGAGCTCTTTAGCGAGAGCGCCAAAGAGAAGGGGCTCTTTTTTAATGTGAACGATGAGTATGGCGGTGAACTCTACACAGATAAAGAGAGGCTCTCGCAGATACTCAAAAACCTTCTCTCCAACGCATTCAAGTTTACGCACAATGGGAGCGTAACGCTTGGCATCAAGCGCCGTGAAGGCACGAGGAGCATGCTTGAACTCTCGGTCACCGATACGGGGATCGGCATAACCAAAGAGCAAGAGAGCTTCATCTTTGAGCCCTTTAGACAGGCTGATGGCTCTACAAGCCGCAAATACGGCGGAACGGGGCTTGGACTCTCCATCTCCAAAGGGCTTGCGGAGATGCTCGGAGGCGAGATAACTCTACAGAGCAAGCCGGGCGAGGGAAGCCGCTTTAGCCTATTCATACCGCTGCAGGGGCTTGATAGCGACGATAAAGAGCAGACGTACCCTCAAGAGCCCGAGACGGTTATAACACAGAGCGAGGATGAGCTCGCCGAAAACCCAAAAGTCAATCTAGAGGGGGTTCGTGTGCTTATCGCGGATGACGACGCGCGCAATATTTTTGCTTTGACGTCGATGTTCGAGTCGCAAGGAGCCGACATTCTCAACGCCTTTAACGGCACCGAGGCGCTTGAGGTATTAAAGCAGGAGAAGATAGATATCGTCTTGATGGATATTATGATGCCTGAGCTTGACGGCTACGAGACGATCCGCAAAATACGTAAAGATCTCTCCATGCATGAGCTTCCAATCATCGCCATGAGTGCCAAAACGATGCAAGAGGATAGAGAGCAGTGTCTGCAAGCGGGTGCGAGCGACTACCTCTCTAAACCGCTTGATTTCGACATACTCTCAAAAATGGTCGAGGGCTGGGTAAGACGGACGTGAACGACAGAAGCACGATAGAACGCATACGTGTACGCGGCCCTATCGGCGAGCAGGCTTTAACGGCTCTGCAAAAGAGACTCGACACCGATTTTAGATTCATCGAGATCACGCTCGAGGGGCTTCATATAGTTCCCAAAGCCCTTATCGAGATACTCGAATCACTCAAACAAAAGAGGCGTTTAGCGCTCAAAGTGACCAGCATGAGGCTCTACAGCTATCTGCATCAGCTCCTTTTACGATCCCCTTACAAAGATACCCAACCGTCGCTTGATGAACGATAGGCTTGCGCAGACGGTGGCTCTGTGCAGACGAACAGGCACCTACGGGGCTCTGTTGTTTGCCGATCTGGATAACTTTAAACCCCTCAACGACAACTATGGGCATGATGCCGCAGACCTGCTGCTTATAGAGGCGGCGAACCGACTCAAACATGTGGTGCGCGAGGTCGATACGGTGGCGCGTTACGGAGGCGATGAGTTCGTGGTGATCGTAAGCGAGCTCTCGCATGAACGAAGCGAAGCGCACAAGCAGGCGGAGCAGATCGCGGTAAAGATGCTCTCAAGGCTCATGGAGCCGTTTGTGGTGATGCTCCCTTCAAAACACAACAGCATCGAGTATGTCTGCGGTGCTAGCATCGGGGCGGTGCTCTTTAGCGACGACAAAGAGCACGAAGAGATAGTGCGCTACGGTGATATCGCGATGTATAAGGCCAAAGAGGCGGGACGCGCTCAGGTCGTCTTTTATGAAGAGAGCTGAGGGCTAGGCTCATCAATCGTTTAACACTCTATTAATAGAATACCTCAGATCCTCGTCGATATTCTCCATCGAGCTTAGCATCCATCGCAGGTAGCCAGCATCACTCGCGGCCACCTCTTGAAGCGTCTTTCCTTTATACTTTCCAAAACGAAAACTCTTGACGAATATCGGCTCTTTGGTCAGGGCTACCATCTTCTCTACCGCGTTCTCACTCGGAAATCTCTTCTCTATGGCACCTCTTAGATGGGTCAAAAAGAGTTTGAGCACCAAGACGTCGCCGATGGCGTCATGCGCTTTGACCTCGATGCCGAGCTTCTTCGCTTCGGCATCCTCCTCTTTGTAGATGCCGAACTTATAGCGAAAATACTGCAGGCGGTGCGCCTCTTCATCGTCAAAGATGTGCTTCGCGACGCGAAGGGTGTCTATGATCTTCATTTTTGGGGAAAACCCCTCTTTGCCGAGCATCCCAAGATCAAAAGGGGCGTTGTGGATGATGAGGTAGTTGCTCTCGTCGTTGAGCTCTTGAAGCCTTTTGTAGGCTTGCGTCTGCGTGCAGGGCGGTTTGCCCTCGATCATCTCCGGGGTGATGTTGTGCACCTCCATCGCACCGAACTTTATAGGCACCTCGCTTGAACAAAAGTCGTTGTGAACCTCGATCTCTTTTGCGCCGAGCACCATGTAGCCTAGCTGTATGATGCGGTCCTCTTCGTTTGCTCCGGTGGTTTCGGTGTCTAAGATAATGTACTGTTTGGCCAAACTATTTTCCTTTTTTCTTTGCAAATGACAAAAAGGCATCTTGCATATATGTTTTTTGCGCAAAGAGATACTCTTCGCTTAGCTCTACGATCACGTTTTGTGCTTCAAAACTATATTTGCAAAAGGTGATAAGCCGAAGCGGGTAGCTCTTAGCATAGAAGTTGAAGTCTCTCACCGCCAAAGGCTCGTTGAGCTCTTCAAAGAGCGATACGAGGTAGCGAAGCGACTCTTGCGAGCTCTCAAGGCCGAGCAGTTTGAAGATGATCGAGAGCTTTATCTCTAAGCGAAACTCCTCCTCGTCGTCAAGGTAGGTGTTCACGAGTGCCCGCGCTAAACGTACGGCATCGCTTGAGAGCGGCTCGGCAAGAAGTTTTTGTTTGGTGATCGTACTCATGGTGACAATGTACATTAATTGTCATTAAATATCGATTTATGGAGCCCTCTTTTTATGCTACACTTTGAAAAAAGTAGGAAAAATGCAAAGGGTATTGCTGCTCTTAATCGTAATGAATCTTTATGCGCTCGAGATCATCAAGCGCCCCATAGAGTTTGACGCCTCGCGTATCGAGATGACCAAAGAGTACATCAAAAGCCACTACGCCATGACCCCTTACAACATCAAGATCACGCCAAAGATCATCATGATACACCATACGGGCATGAACGACACCGAAGAGTCCTATTCGCGTTTTCATCGCCCTCTGCTCACAAAAGATCGCAGCGACATCAACAAAGGGGGGATGCTCAACGTCTCGGCTCACTATCTGGTGGGGCGTGATGGCAAGGTTTACGAGATGATGAGCCCCGATATGATGGCGCGCCATGTGATAGGGCTGAACTACTTTGCGATAGGCATAGAGAACGTGGGAGCGCGTAATCTAGAGGATAATCTCACGCAGGCACAGCTTCAAGCCAATATAGAGCTGGTGGAGTATCTCAAAAACCGCTACGACTCCATCGAGTATCTAGCCGGGCACTACGAGTATCGATGTTTTGAGGATACCCCTATGTGGCTGGAGCGTGATCATGACTATCGAACCGTTAAACATGATCCGCCCGAGCGTTTTATGAATGAGCTTCGCAGCCGTTTTACATCTTTGAAGAGAGCGCCGTGTGATAAGTAGCCCGCTTAGCTATTTAGCGCTCTTGGCGTTTGTCGCCACGCTCTTTGCCTATCTGCAAAAGAGGGAGCTGCGGCTCTTTGAGTATCTGCCCGTTGCGGTCATTATCTATGCCCTCTCGATGGCGGCGGGGAGCTTTGGACTCTTTGAGCGAAACGAAGCGATAGAGGCTCTCTATACGACCGCCAAGAGCAATCTTCTTCCCGCCATGCTCTTTTTAATGCTTTTGGGGGTCGATTTTAGCTCATTTTTTCGGCTTGGGCGCTCGCTTTTGCTAGCCTATATAGTAGCCGTGGCATCGCTCTTTATCGCTTTTATCGTCGTGGTCTATTGTTTTGGATTCGATGCCGATACGGCGGCGGCATTTGGGGCACTGGGCGGAAGCTGGATGGGCGGGAGCGCCAACATGATAGCGGTCGGGAGCGTGCTGGGGGTGAGCGAGAACGCCTTTGGTTATGGACTCATCGTGGATAGTGTCAACTATACGTGGTGGTTTATCTTCTTGCTCTTCATCACTCCCTATGCGGCATGGTTTGATAGAAAAGTGGGCTCAAAGGGCACAAAGGCGCTCTTTAGCGGGATAGGCTGTTCGTGCGAGATGGGGGCAAAACGCTACTGGCTTATCGTCGCGCTCTCGCTTGGAGCCTCGCTGCTTTCACAGATGATAGGCGAAGGGTTGGGGTTTATCAATACAACCACAAGTGTCGTCATCACCGCCACTCTGCTCGGTATAGCCGCTTCGTTCACGCCGCTTAGAAACCTCAACGGTACTAGCGAGGTGGCAAATACGATGCTCTATCTCCTGATAGCCCTTATCGGCTCGCAGGCGGTGATTGAGAGTGCAGAGGGGTTAGGGCTCTATGTAGCCGCTGGTGCGGCAATAATCGTGTTGCACGCGCTCTTGATGGTAGCCGGGGCAAAGCTTTTCGGGCTTGATCTCTTTAGTATCGCGGTCGCCTCGCTGGCCAATATCGGGGGTATCGCTTCAGCGCCCGTATTGGCGGCAAGTTATCATAAAAATCTTGTAGGGGTGGGGGTGCTCATGGCGGTTATGGGCTATATAGTCGGTACGTTGGGAGGGATAGTGCTGGGCAATCTCCTAGTGGCTATAGCGCGATGAAGATAGTGGATATTGAGACAAAAATTGTCTCGTTAGAGTTGAAGACCCCTTTTAAAACGGCACTTCGAACGGCAACGCATGTAGAGTTCGTGCGAGTAAAAGCGGCATGTGAAGATGGCAGCTTTGCTTATGGCGAAGCGCCTGCGACAAAGGCGGTCACTGGTGAGGGGATAGAGGAGATCTTAGCAGGCATTTCACATGCCAAAGATGGGCTCCTTTTTCACATGCCAAAAGAGGCGATAGATATCCTTCATGGTATGGGCGGTATCGGTTCAAGCGCAAAAGCGGCGCTTGATATGGCGTTCATACGGCTTGATGCGATCCAAAGCGGCAGAACTCTAGAGGAGTATTTTGGAATCACCGATAAAAGCGCGATCCAGAGTGCCATTACCATCAGCTACAACGGCGTCGATGAGATGCTGCGCGACGCCGCTTTGGCATGTGAAGATGGAATGAGTATCCTCAAGCTCAAAGTGGGCGGCGATATCTCACATGCCATCAGTATCACTACAAGGGTTTTAGAGGAGTTTTCACATGCCAAGATACTCGTCGATGCCAATCAGGCGTGGGGTCTTGAAGAGAGCCTCTACTTTTGTAAAGCGATGCAAGATAGCGCGATAGAGCTGATAGAACAGCCCGTAAAAGCCAATGAGATCAGCGCGCTCAAAGAGATAAAAGAGGTGTCAAACATCCCTATTTTAGCCGATGAGTCGGTCTTTACCCTTGAAGATGTCAAAAGGGTTGTGGAGTCGGGGAGTGCCGATATGATAAACATCAAACTGATGAAGTGCGGCGGGGTCACAAAAGCGATAGAGATCTTGGAGTATGCCCGCGCAGAGGGGGTGAAGTGTATGCTGGGCTCGATGCTGGAGGGGCCGCACTCTATCAATGCGGCGCTCTATCTCGCTTTTGCCTACCGCGACGTGATAGGCTACATCGATCTTGACAGCCCGATGCTGCTCAAAGAGCTTCCAAATGAGCTGGAGTTTACGTATAGGGGCTCTTGGATAGAGCCGCGCTTTTAAAAACTAAAGCTCTCTTTTTTAAAGAGCTTGAACTCCGTCGAGGCTTTATCCTCTTGCAGTCCTAGCTTTTCGACCGCCTTTGGATTGACCAAGAACCACCCAAGCACCACATCGACCCTGTCACCGCTTTGAAGCGCAAAATCATACTTCACGCTTCGTTTCTCGTTGGCTTGGATCATCGTGTCTTTGAGGGTCACATCGGCTACCCACGGCATAGCCGGTTTGCCCTCTTTTCCAAGAACACGCACGAATATCTCGTTTGGCAGCTCTGTCGTTTTGCCATCACGCGTGACGCTCACTTTTAAAACAGCCGTTCTTAGCGGGTGAAGCAATAGGGCATGTGAAGTTCGATTGTCTATGTTGATGATGAAATCGTTGATCTCGCGGAGTATAGAGATATCGACATGTTTTGCAAGCATCTGCGAGTGAAAATGAGCCCCCGCAAAGCCGTGAAAGGTGTGTTGTTTGCGCTCATGGAGGTTCGATACTGTTCCATCCACTTTGGGCATGTGACAGCTTACGCAGTTCGCGCCGTCCATCTGGTTGTCGATGTTTGTCGAACAGACGTTGAGGTTATGTTTGTTCATGCGGTGCGAGTGGCATCCGATACAGACGTTGCCGTTCTTCATGTGTTCGTTGCCCTCGCTTACGATGCCGTGATATGGAGATTCGATATGATCTTTGAGTGTTCCGAAGTAGTTCTTCTCGGTCGTCGTCATGATATTGGTGTTGCTGGCCTTGTGGTGCTCGATCGATCTGATGCGGTGGCAGTAGGCACAGCTGATACCCGCGTCGTGCGTCGGATTGGCGGCGTCGGGGAGGGCTTGAAGATCTTTAGAGAGCATCGCGTCAAGGTTGTTAGCTGCCGGGGTGTGGCACTTGCCGCACTCGTAGCGCTGAGCTTTAAGGTGTTTTGGGTGTTTTGCCCATACCGCGTTATGGATAGGATCTTTTTGCGGGATGGAGTTGGCGTGCATCGAACCTTTGAACTCGTTATAGATAAGCGGATGGCAGCTTTTGCAATCTTCGCTCGGGGCAAAGGTGTGGGCTTTGTCGTTGGCAAAGAGAAAAACGGCAAAGGCAAAGAGAAGTGAGAGTAGTTTCATAAGACTCCTTTAGAAATTTTATAAAATTATAACTAAAATAATCTATGACTATAATTAGGGTTTGTTTGCAAAAAAGGGCGAAAGCCCTCTTCTTAATCCCAAAACTCGATGTCGCCGTGCGAGATGTGTTCTTTAGAGTAGGCGGCCTCCTCGTCAAGCATTCTGTCCATAAGTGCAAAGAGCTTGTCTGAGGCGATCTCGACGGCTTTAAAATCGTCGATGATACGGTTTTTATGTTTTGTCTTGTGTGAATATTGCAGTAGGTTAAAGACGTCGGCGATGCGTTTATGCACCTCTTCGGAGGCGGCATTGAACTGCGAGAGCGAAGCGTAGAGTATCTCTGCGTTCTTAGTCGAGACGTCGGCGATATCTTTGATGAGCGCAACGACTGCGATGTGCGCATAGTTGGCGTAGTGGAGTTTAGAAAGAGAGGATAAATTCGTCATATTCCATGCCCTTTGATTGAAGTAGATCGTTCAGCACTCTTTGGCTTGCCTCGATGCCGCCGCTTCTCTCTGCGGCAAGAAGCTCCGAGTAAAGCGGAGCGATAATCGAAAGAAAGCCCTCTTTTGGAGCACGTCTTGCCGAGTGGTAGCCGACCACTTTGGAGTTGTAGTACGAAGGGGTCACGTTGGCAAAGACCCAGTAGTAGGAGCCGTCGGCACAGAGATTCTTGACATAGGCGTGTATCTCTTTGCCCGCTTGCAGATAGCTCCAGAGCATCTTGAAGATGATGCGCGGCATGTCGGGATGGCGGATGATGTTGTGGGGTTTGCCGATAAGCTC
>JACXUD010000271.1 GCA_014764025.1 Campylobacterota bacterium
GAGGGGCTTGATTTCAAGCTTATCGCCCAAAACCTCTATGCAAGGCTGCAGCGCAAGTCGCTTATCATCATGGTGGGGGATTTCTTCGAGATCCCCGATCTGCGTCTGCTTGCCAAAAAGCACGAGGTGATCGCCGTGGTAGTGCGCGATCATATAGAGGAGAACCCTCCGGTATTCGGTTTCGCCTCACTCATCGACCCGCAGAGCGGAGCACACTTAGAGGGCGATTTCAACGCCGCAAGCGTAGCGGCATACAGTGCGAAAGTAAAAGCGCACGACAGAGAGCTCTTTGAGAGACTCCGCAAGGACGGAATCCGTTTTACGAAGATATACACCAACGACAATACCGCAGTAGGACTACGCAGACTATTCGAGGCGAGATGATGCAACAGAACTATGATATACCGCTCCACGACATAAAACCGATCATCGAGGTTCAAGAGTACTCGATCTACTACTTCTTCGCACTCGTGGCAGTAGCCGTTTTAGTGGCGTTGGGTGTGATCTTTTTGGTTTTGAGATGGTTTAGGGGGCGCAAGCGCTTCAATCTGCGAAAGCACCATCAAAGGCTGCTCAAAGAGCTCGATATAAGCGATGCCAAAGCCGCCGCCTACGCACTTACCCTTTACGGCGAGACATTCGCGAACGATTCACAGCGCCATACACAGATGTATGCTAACCTAGTAGCACGGCTTGAGGGGTATAAATATAAAAAGAGTGTAGAGAGTTTTGACTCTGAGACGCTGAGTTATATCAATATCTATAAAGAGATGTGTGATGTTTGACGGGCTCTATTTCGAGTTTCCCAAAATCGCCTTTGTCATCTTCTTCTTTGTGGCATGTGAAACGCTCTGCAAGATGCGCCTCACCTCGATCTACTTTCCGCATCTGCGCACCTTTGCGGGTGCGACGCACGCCTCGTCAAAACTGCTCTTTTTTCTAAAATGGCTCGCCATCGTAATGCTAATAGTTGCACTCATGTCGCCCGTTAAAGATGAGAAGTACGAGCTTGACCCAAAAGAGGGGTATGAGATAGTGCTGATACTTGACGCTTCGCAGTCGATGAGTGCGCAGGGGTTTGATATGAGCAATATTCAATCAAACCGTTTTGACGTCGTCAAGGAGATCGTAAGCGACTTTATCCAAAAGCGTAAGAGCGACAATATGGGGCTCATCGTCTTTGGGGAGTTCAGCTTTATCGCTTCGCCGCTCACTTATGATGAGCACATATTGTCGCGTATCGTGCAGCAGCTCTATATAGGCGTTGCAGGCAAATATACCGCACTCAACTCGGCACTTGCCCAGGGGGTGAGCCTGCTGAAAAATACGCGCTCAAAAAGTAAAGTAGCGATTCTGCTCACCGACGGATACTCGACCAAAGAGATAGACAAGATCCCTCAAGAGGTTGCTATAGAGATGGCAAAAAAAGAGGGGGTGAAGGTCTATCCTATCGGGATCGGACTGCCGCACGAGTATAACAGCCAAGCTTTGATGGAGATCGCTAAAGCCAGCGGCGGAGTGGCATTCGGTGCGGCAAACGCCAAAGAGCTCCAAGCCGTCTATGAACGCATTGATGAGCTTGAGAAATCGGAGATCAAAAACGAGAGCTTCAACTATCTGCACTACTTCTATGCCTATCCGCTCTTTATCGGGCTTATCAGCTTGATGCTCTATGTTTACTTGCGTAATAAGAGAGGTCATATATGAGTTTTTTGCATCCCGAATTCCTCTACTTTATGCTGCCCCCGCTCATACTGCTTTTTGCGCTCTTGCTCACGCAAAAGGAGTCACATGCCGAACTCTTCAGTGACGAGGTGATGGCAAAACTGCGCGTAAGTGCAAACACCCTCACGCTTCAGGCACGTAACGGGCTCTTTTTTTTGATCGGAATTTTGCTTATCGTCGCGCTTGCCCAGCCCGTTATCGAAGAGGGAAGTGTAGAGGTAAAAGCGAAGAGCTCCGATATCACCATAGCGCTTGATATCTCCG
>JACXUD010000272.1 GCA_014764025.1 Campylobacterota bacterium
AGTATGCCGATCCTTTCACTTGCCAACCGCGTTATCACCAATAATGAGCGCATCTATCCAAAAGAGCTGGAGGTGACGCGCCAAAACGTCACGATACCGCCAAAGCTTCTTGCCTACGATGAGCTCTTTGAGCAGTACCACGGGGTGGCCGCGGCTATTCGCGACACTATGACCCCGCGTGAAGAGATCGCCGTCATCTTTCGCAACAACTCATCTGCCGATGGGATCGAGGTGGCGCTTCGCGAGCTGGATATCCCCTGCAAACGAAAAGGCGGGACGAGCTTCTTTGACTCAAGAGAGGTCAAGGCGCTTTTGGATATCTATACACTGTTAGTGAACGAATCGGACATGATGGCATTCATCCATGTATTCGAGTACGCCAAAGGGGTGGGCAGCGGGATGGCCAAAGAGATATACGAAGCGCTCAAGCACCTAGGAGCGGGCAGCATGTACTATGGACTCTTTGCACCTGATCCCTCTATCCACAATCCGTTTGAGAAGCGCAAGTCCAACCATCAGCTCGGTCTTTTTGACGACTTCATAGAGCTGGGAAGTCTTGCCAAGTTTGCAAAGCTCGGTTTTGAGGAGAAGTTCTTGAAGAACAACGTCCTCAAGCATCCGCGTTTCACCAAAGAGAGTGCGACCTTTTTGCATGATTTTTATACACTCTTTCGTGAGCTAAAGGGGATGAAATATCCTAAAATAGTGGTACAGAAGATAGCCGCGTCCCCTCTGTTTAAATATATCGCAGACTCACTGGCGACCAAGAGAGCACTACTCAAAGACGGCTCGGTCGATGAGCGTCAAAAAGAGGAGGCGCTGATTCGCATACGTCGCAAGATGATGCTTTTGCAGGAGCTTGCAAACCCGTACGCCGAACATGAGCGCTTCTTGAACGCGATGATCCTTGGTTCGCAAGACCTCACGCAAGGCGAGGGGGTGAATCTGCTGAGCGTTCATGCCTCGAAGGGGCTTGAATATAAAGAGGTCTATGTGGTCGATCTGATGGACGGGCGCTTTCCAAATAGAAAACTGATGCAGCGCGGCGGATCGCTCGATGAGGAGCGGAGGCTTTTTTATGTGGCGGTGACGCGGGCAAAGGATATCTTGTACCTGAGCTACGCAAAGTTCGACAAGGTCAAGAAGATAGACTTCGTGGGGTCGATATTCTTGTATGAAGCGGGGCTTATCGCCAAAGATGAGTCCTACAGAGCTCTGGTGCTCAAAGATTTAGATAAAGATGATAAGGAGGATTAGATGAAGTTTTTTTGGACTCTTTGCATGGTGTTTATTGCACTGAGTGCCGGTGAGGTGCATAAGGCGATGTATGATCTTACGACGGCAAAGTTTCGCTCATTCGAGATGAAGTTGCTCAAGGGAATACCCGCCAACATGATGCAGTACGCTTGGGACGACAAAGAGCTCAAGGTCGTCGTGATTATTCACGGCGGGGCTTACCGCTACTTCATTAAAAATCCGCAGCTCATCGCAGAGTATAAAGATGATGTAGAGCTGATAAAGAACCGCGACGCGCTTGAAGCGAGGCTGAAAGTCCTTCATGATGAGTACGAGGTGGAGTTTTTGGTCTGCGGGTCGGGGCTTGACGCACGCGGCATCAAGCGCGACGATGTCTATAAGTTCGTGACAATCATTCCTAACGCCTCACTCGGGCTTATCCAAAAACAAAACGAGGGCTATGCTTATATCCCGGCTCATTAGGCTCTAGCTCTAAGAGCCTCCGCTTTTTCAAAATAGGTGTGTCCTAGATAGATCACGAAAAACACGGCCGTAAAAAAGACCGTAAAGGGGATGAGCGAGAGAATATAGAGCGCTAGGGATTTGAGGCGCATTTCGTTTTTATTGAAGTAGCCTATCTGCTTCGCCTCTTCGCGCGTGAGAATATTCGAGGCTATATCGTAGTGCATCATCTTGTGAAAGAGGTAGAAAAAGGGTATATTAAAGGCGATGATGTTCACCACGGG
>JACXUD010000273.1 GCA_014764025.1 Campylobacterota bacterium
AGGCCTCTTCCTCTTAGCTTTGGCTAGGAGGTTCGAGCCCCTCCTATAAATAGAGTAAAAATTGCTCCTTCTAAAATCGCACGTAGAGTTTTTAGAGGTTCCCTTAAGAATGAGGTCTAAATTTGAGCATCTATAGAGAGTACGACATTCGAGGGATTTTTGAGCGCGAACTCAATGAAGAGAGTGTCACGCGCATCGGATTTGCCCTCTCTAAAAAAATTCAAGGCGAATGGGTCGCCGTTGGGTATGACGCGCGCACGCACTCGCCTCTTCTTTTTGAATATTTGTGCGCAGGACTTTGTGCAGGCGGCAAAAAGATACTCGATATGGGGCTTGTCCCCACCCCCGTGAACTACTTTAGCAACTACCAAGAGTTTGAGAGCATCACACCATCCGCCTCGGTGATGATAACGGGCTCGCACAATCCAAAGGAGTACAACGGCTTTAAGATCACCATAGACAAAGCGCCCTTTTTCGGGGAGGATATATACACACTCGGACGTGAGTGCGAAGCGATGGGCGAAGTTCCAAAAAATAAAATGGAGATACGAAAGATAGACGTAGCAAGCCGCTATGTGGATTTCATGCTTCAAGAGTTCGCGCATCTCAAAGGGATGAAGCAGCGCATAATATATGATTGCGGCAACGGTGCGGCGGGCGTGGTCACGGAGCGCATCTTTGAGGGGCTTGGGCTTCATGCCAAAGGGATATACACTATGCCCGACGGAACATTTCCAAACCACCACCCCGACCCCTCCATAGAGGCGAACCTTACCGATATCAAAGCGCTTCTAGCCAAAGAGGGCGATATCGCCTTTGCGTACGACGGCGATGCGGACAGGATCGCGGTGCTGACACGCAAGAACAACATCAAAGGCGATATGCTCGCCCTGCTCTATGCGATGAAGATGCAGAGCCCCACCATCGTGGGTGACGTAAAGTGCTCGCAGGTGATGTATGACGAACTGCAAAAACGCGGCGCGAAGGTGGTGATGCATAAGAGCGGCCACTCCAATATCAAGGTGAAGATGCGAGAGGTGAACGCCGACTTGGCATGTGAAGTGAATGGCCATGTTTTCTTTAAAAACCGCTACTTCGGGTATGACGACGCCATCTACGCAACGCTAAGGATGCTGGAGCTCTTGCAAGAGGGAATAGATCTTGATGCCGAGCTTGCGAAACTGCCGCAGGTCTTTGCGACCGAAGAGATCAACATCAAAACGACCGAAACAGAGAAGTTTAAAATAATGAATAGAATAAAAGAGCTGCTGCAAGAGCCGCCGGCGGATTTTCCAAAAATCATAGATATCATTGATGTAGATGGTGTAAGAGTGAATTTTAAAGATGGGTGGGGGTTAGTAAGGGCTAGCAACACAAGCCCTCTGTTGGTGATGCGTTTTGAAGCGACCTTGCAAGAGAGTGTAGAGCTCTATGAGAGAGAGTTTTATAGACTCATAAGCTTAGCCACAGAGAGCCTCTAAGCCCTTTTTGGCATGTGAAGATTACTTCTTGCAGCCCGTCGCGGTGAGCTTGTCGCCGTTTTTCTTGATGAACTTCTCGCCGATCCCTTTGATCTCTACGAGTTCGTCCACGCTTTTAAAACAGCCGTTGGCTTCGCGGTACTCTACGATCTTTTTGGCTTTTTTGCCGCTGATCCCCTTGACCTCTTTGAGCTCCTCTTTTGTCGCCGTATTGATATCGACCAGCGCTAAAGCCAAAGAGGCGCACAGACCAAGCAAGAATAGGTGTTTCATCATCTTCTCCCAATTTAAGTTCGTCTATTATATCACAAGATATTGATTCATCTATTTGTCTGATGATGAAACTCGGGCACGATCACTTGAAGCTTTTCAAGCGGATTTTCACATGCCAAGAGCTCCTCGATATCTCTATTTAACTTTTCGATATCATAAGGTGTCGATTTGGCGACGGTGATCGACTCATACTTGGTCGCACTCTCCACATCGCCCACCAAAAGCTC
>JACXUD010000274.1 GCA_014764025.1 Campylobacterota bacterium
GCGTAGTATTCATTCTATTCTCAAAAAACCAATAAAAGGCCATCATCATCCCCGGGGTCTTGTGACGCGATTCGTCAAACATAAACGCTTTTGCCTCCTCTATGGGCAAGTAGAGCACTGTGATCGCTTCATCTTCCAAGCCGCCGCCGTCATTGACTTGCATGGTCTCATCTACACAAGCAAAGAAGAGGGTCTGCTTCGCACCCGAGATTCCGACGCTGGTATAAAATGAGGTGACGCGCTCAAGCGACTCTAGCGGCACCTCATAGCCGCACTCCTCAAGGATCTCCTCTTTAGCCGTCTGGGCTTCGCTTGCATCTTTGTCCATGATGCCTGCACACAGCTCGTAGGTGAAGCCGTTGTGCTCGTCTTGGTTGAGTACCGTCGCTCGAAGCTGACGGACGATGACAAAGGCTTTTAGATTCACATGCCAAAGCAACACGGCAACGCTGTCGTGAGAGAGGATCGCTTCCCACTCTCGCAAGACGCCGTTTTGGGTATAGTGGATCTTGACGGGTCGGATATATTTGGGGCGCTCTAATGCAGAGATCTTGTGGATTCTATTCATTAGAGACTTTTACATCCTTACACTCGTTGTTAAAGTAGCAGAGCGTTACGAACTCCCGCTCCTTCTCTATGATCGTACTATTGGCAAGGTGGAGATGAAGTGATTGATCGTAGTTGCTTTTAAGCTGTTTGAATGCCTCTAGATCTTTGCCGCTCAGTTTTTTTGTGGCTACCTGAACGACGCGCAGCGGATTGATCGGCACGCCGTCTTTACGAAGCTCGAAGTGAAGGTGCGGCCCCGTTGAGAGACCCGTTGAGCCAACATAACCGATCACTTGACCTTTTTTCACGCGAGCGCCTTTACGAACTTTGAACGATTTTTGGTGCGCATAGACGGTCATATAGCCGTTTTCATGCTGAATCTTGGTAACGTTTCCGTATCCTCGATTAAATCCTGCAAATATGACACGTCCGCTGCCCGCTGCTAAAATAGGCGTACCGCGTCCGGCGGCATAATCAACTCCCAAGTGGGCGCGATATCTTTTTAAAATAGGATGGAAACGGCGTTTGGTAAAGTGTGACGAGATACGAGCGTCGCGCACGGGACGACCAAGTAAAAATCCCTCGACCTGCTCCCCTTTTTCATTATAGTAGATCTCATCGTCGTTAAGATAGATGTAGTGTTTCTTGCCGCTCATCTCGATCATGGCCGCTTTGAGTTCCGGCATAGAGAATGGCTGGCCTAGACGATATTTTTGCTCATATATCATGGCAAGGTTGTCGCCTTTTTGAATAGATGTTTTGAAATTAAGCGAATTCTTGAAGCTGGCAACGAAGATCTGCGCCACCTTTTTAGAGCCCGTTTCACGCAGGATATCAAGATAGGGCGAGTGTTTTATCGCAAGCGTAAAGGCTTCGCGTTTGGTCTCGGCTATGATTGGAAGGTTCTCAAACTCAAAAGAGCCGTTTTTTTTGTAGAGATGGATCTGAAGCTCGTCGTTGAGGGGGATGAGCACCTGCTCAAGATTGCCGTGTCTGTCTTTTAAAAGCTGGTAATTAACACCCGTTAATATCGCCTCGGTCACCTTTTGGTCATCTTTGTCAAGGTCGTAATAGAGTTTTTTGGTATCGAGTTTCATGCGCTCTAAAAAAGCAAGATAGGTCTCGCCGTTGGACCATCTGTAGTTCTCGACTTCGGCTCCTAAGAGCGCTAGATTTATAAGGAAAAAAAGAGTGAATATTCGTACCATCTGCCTTAACCATGGGAAAATTATCTGCCAACTTTAGCAAAATTTGGCTTAGTATGAGGTTTGTTTGCTATAATCTCACCATTTTAAAGAAGAGAAGTATATGAGATATATTGCCATCCTTGTCATGATGTTTGTAGAGATTTTTGCCGGGGTCGTTCAGGGCAGGATCGTTGCGCTCGATGGAGAGAGAGCAACCGTAGAGATAGAGAATA
>JACXUD010000275.1 GCA_014764025.1 Campylobacterota bacterium
ATCTTCATAGTGTGCTCCTTGCTGTACGCAAATATTATCACAGTGATGCATCAACGGTTCCTGATCGTGATTCGTTACACTGTCAACGACACTTTCGATGAAGGAGACGTTCCCCATGGACTACCAGGCCATACTCAACGAGATCGCCGAAGAGATCAAGCCCTACATGGGTCGCGGCAAGGTGGCGGACTACATCCCCATTCTCGCCGAGGTGGACCCCATGCAGTTCGGCATGACCGTAACCATGTTCGACGGCACGCAGTACAGCGTCGGCGACGCGGAGACCCCCTTTTCCATCCAGAGCATCTCCAAGGTCTTCACCTTTACCCTGGCCCTCGACGCCTACGGCTATGAGCTCTACCGCCGCGTCGGCCGCGAACCCTCCGGCAATCCGTTCAACTCCCTTGTGCAGCTTGAGTACGAAAAGGGCGTTCCACGCAACCCTTTCATCAACGCCGGGGCCATCAACGTCACCGACGCGCTGATCTCCCACTACGGCTCCCCCGCCAAGGCTTCCAAGGAGATCCTGGCCTTCATCCGCGAGATCGCCGACAACCCCGCCGTCGAGAGCGACAAGGAGGTGGCCGAGTCGGAGATGCAGCACGGCTTCCGCAACCGGGCGCTGGCGAACCTTATGAAGAGTTTCGGCAACCTCGACAACGACGTTATCGAAGTCGTCCACACCTATTTCGAGCACTGCGCCATCGTCATGAGCACCCGTACCCTCTCCCGCGCCATGCTCTACCTCGCCAACCACGGTATCGACCCCATTACGGCCAAGAAGTTCATCACCCCGCAGCAGGCCAAGCGGATCAACGCCGTCATGCTCACCTGCGGCCACTACGACGCCTCGGGGGATTTCGCCTTCCAGGTGGGACTACCGGGCAAGAGCGGCGTGGGCGGCGGCATCGTCGCGGTGATCCCGAAAAAGATGGCCATCTGCGTCTGGTCGCCCGCACTCAACGAACAGGGCAATTCGCTCTCGGGTACGAAAGCGCTCGAACTCTTTACGACGAAAACGGGATATTCGATTTTTTAGGTGATTCTATCGGGAGAAGCGTCGCGGCTTCAAAACAGGAGAGGGAGGAGAATGACGTTAACGGCGACGCGACGCTTTCCGTCCGCCTGACGCTATCAATTCCAGAGAATCTCTTCGCAGCACTCCGCCAGAACGTCGATGCAGTCCATCTCTTCGTTGAAATGCATGTGCTCGCAATCACAGTCATCGAAGTGATGAAGGTAGTGATTGAAGCTGAAATCTTCCATTTCGATCATGTCGCATTCGTACATTTTTCATCCCTTGGCGGAACCTTGAAGATTCTTGAATTTGATTTACCTCACTATTACATTTAGCGTTCCCAAAATTTCAATCGAAAATATGCAATATTTATACCTAAGTGGTAAAAATACGACAATTGAACCCTCTGAATAAACCCAAAAAAATATCCATAAGCACCAATTAGATAAAAAGAGATATAGAAGACGCAGGAAGGTCAGAATGCAGCTAAGTTTTTTCGATTACGCACTGGAGTATCAGGGAGGTAGGCGCAGCACTCAATTTTTGAATGAGATGAAGTCGTTGATTCCCTATGGTGCTATTGAAGCAATATTAATCGAAAAAGGAATCTACAAACCAAACAAAGGAAAGCAGGGTCGACCTTCCATCCCTGCATCGGTATTGGTAGGGGCGTTGTTTTTGCAAAGCTGGTACGGACTAAGCGATCCTATGACGGAAGAGCTAATCCATGATCGTATCTCGTTTCGGAAGTTCTTGGATATCAAAGATGAAGACACCATTCCCGATGAGACGACGATCTGTAAATTCCGTAATGCTCTTATACGAGAAAACCTTCTTGAGGTACTCTTCAATCAAGTAAAGTCACAAATGATAGAAAAAAGACTCATCTTAAACGAAGGCACACTCGTAGATGCGACCTTGATCCATGCATCAGAGCCCAAAC
>JACXUD010000056.1 GCA_014764025.1 Campylobacterota bacterium
TCAAAATCGATCCAGCCAAAATCAGGCAGATAGATACTAAACCATGCATGTGAGGCGTCCGTTCCAAAGAGCTTCTCCTTGCCCGGAGGCGGGAGCGTTTCGATATAGCCGCTAACGTAGCATGTTGGGATCCCTATGCTTCTGAGTGCCGATATCGCAAACTGTGCAAAATCCTGGCAAACCCCTTTTTTTGCTTTGAAAATCGTATCTACAGGGGTCGTAACGTCACTAAAACCCGCAACGAACTGAAACTCTTGGTAGATGCGCTGCATAAACTCAAAAACAGACTCTACCACACAACGATTCGCCGAGAAGGACTCCATCGCATATTTCGTTATCGGTTTTGAAGCCCTTGAGAGGAGTTCGGAGTCAAACAAAAACTGCTTTGCAAAGATATCGGCTTCATGAAATCCTTCGAGTCTTTGACGCAGCTCGGCGTAACTCATTTTCTGTTGAAATATCTCTTCTTGCCTCCGTGCGATCATAGCCTCATCCAAAAGCACTTTCGATCGAGCCGTGACTTTGAGGTTTTGATGCGGCTCTTTCACTAAAAGATGGGTAGCATGATTGTGTAAAAAGTCATCAAATTCGCTCTTTTCATACTCACGGACGTTGAGTTTGAGAGTGTGCTCAAGAAGTTTTTGGCTGCCGAGCTCTCTTGGTTTGAGTTTCACCATATTATGGCTAAAGGTGACAAGCGAAGCGTAGTGATACTCGGTTTCGTGAAAAATTTCATATATCATATTCTGCTCATTAAAAATATCGTTTCGTTAGCTCATTCGAGGCATTGATAAAATAAGATGTCAATTCGGCCAAAAACTCCTCGAGCTCACAATAGACGCCGCTTAGCTTTTCACATGCCAAAACACTTTTTGGAGTGCTAAGACGCAGAAGCGAATAGGCTCTAAAGACCGGCTCCTCGTAGGCGCTTATCGCGCTGCTCTTCTCTTGCTTTGGAAGATCCTTCAATCGATGCAATAGATCATGCACGATCGAGACGAGCGACTTTGGGTATTGCGGATCGAATATTAAAAAATCGAGTACGTTTTCAAGCTCTATCGTCGATTTAAAGTAGGTTCTATAGGAGTTATAGCTCTCATAAGAGTTCAAGAGCGCATCTAAAATATCATACTCGAGTGAATCGCTCAATCTTAGAGTCAACAGTGATCGCACCTTGGAGATAAGTAATAGTGCGCTCTCAAGCTTGAAACCGATCTCATAAACGACGGCCCCTTGATCTTTAAAGAGGCTCTCGTCGATAAGCTCTTTATATGCCATAAGATAGAGAAGCAGGTTCTCTAGAGCACTGATATTGTCTATACTGTTTTTGGAGCTTTTTTTATTAAAGCCGATCCACTCCTTTTGAAGTCTCTCAAAGAGTCTCCAAGAGTCGATCGTCAAAATGTTTTTTACATTCATGTTCGCATTCGCAAGCATCGAGATGGTAAAGCTCAAACTCCCCGTTCTTGTCTTATCGTTGATTATAGCGGCGATCTCACTCTTCTCTTCGGGGGGTGTTTCGGAGAGAAATCCCGGATAGGTCATGGTTAGATGCGTCAAAGAGATATTGAGCATCCTCTGCACCTCACCCATATTGGATGAGTTTTCATATCGATTCATATTGACGAAATTTTTGATGGTATGGCGCAGATCACGCGCCGTAAAGATCGCTCTTGCGAGATAGCGCCCCAGCCAAAAGAGGTTCTCCGCCCTCTTTGCGGAGACGTTATCCAAACGTGTGTCGAAATGCTCGGTATTTTTAAAGAGGTCTTTATAGTTTATATCAAAAGGTTCGCTTTTGCCCAAGACCCATAGATCCTTGCTGACCCCGCCTTGCTGATTTGAAACCTTAAGCGTATCGTGAGCCGTGGAGACCCGTACAAGACCCGAGGGCATTACACGATAAGCCTCTTTGTCTAAATATGAGAAGGCGCGGATCACGCAGCTTCTAGGTTCGACTCTCCCCTCGATGTACGACGGGGTCGTTGCAAACGATATTCGCTCTTGCGCCGCATAGAGATAGGGTTGAAGGCGCATACTCTTTATAAGCTCTAAACGATCCTTCTTACTCATCGATTCGCTACAGTAGGTTTTATTGCCGTTGGTCTTGTCGATTTTTTTAATCAAGAGTCTATCGAGATTCTCAATTACATACTCCAACTCTTTGGGCTGACCGCACCACCATGTCGCTATCTGCGGCAAGATCAGCTCTTCATCAAGAAAAAAGCGGCATATACTCTCCATAAACGGATTAAAGCCCACATTCTCTAAAATACCCACGCCGATAGGGTTAAAGATGGAAATATTATCATGGCGCGCGGCATCGAGCAGCCCTGCGATACCCAGCTTTGAGTCGTGCTTGAGCTCTAAAGGATCGCAGTAGCGCTCATCGACACGACGAATGATCGCATCGACTCTTTTAAGGGTATTGAGGCTTTTGAGCCAAAGGGTGTTTTCTCGGCATACGAGATCTTCGCCTTGAACAAGCGTCATGCCTAAAAATGCACTCAAATAGGAGTGCTCAAAGTAGGTTTCGTTAAAAGGCCCAGGTGTTAAAAAAGCGATGAAAGGATTCGTATTGTTTTTGCATGAAGAGCGCAGCATCCCCTTGAAGCCATCCAAAAAGCTTGCTATCTTTTTGATCTCAACTCCCGGATAGAGCTCCGATGCGACCGAGTTCATGGTAAGGCGGTTCTCTATTGCATACCCAAGCCCCGAAGGCGATTGGGTCTTATCAGCCATAAGCCAGAACTTTCCGTCTGCTCCGCGCGCTATATCGGCGGCATAGTAGTGAAGCGTAAAGTAATCCCTATTTTTGAAATTGAGAACAGAGCGTATGAAGCTCTTATTGGCATAGAGCACCTCTGCGGGTACTATCCCCTCTTTAATAAGTTTTTGCTCTCCGTAAATATCTTTAAAAAGAAGATCCAACAGCTTTGCTCTTTGCTGCAGCCCTTTGGAGATAAACTCCCACTCCTCTTCGCTCATCACAAACGGGATGGGGTCAAGGTTCCATTTTCTATTGTTACCGTCAGGTGCATTATAGACATTATAGGTAACACCGTTCTCTTCTAAACGCCAGTCGATCTCCGACTGCTTTTGCGCAAGGGTCTGGGCACTTACACTCTCGATTATCGGTGCCAATGCGCTCCATTTTTGTTTGATCTTTAGCTCCTCATCAAAGAGCTCGTCAAACCTTGCACCGACGGTATAATTCTCTAGCAACGACATTCGCTCCCTTATCTAACCCATCTTTGACGCAGATCAAGCGTATGCGGATACTCTTTGTTGCGCTCCATCTTTTTAAAGTAGAGTCTTTTGCTCTCTTTGTTTTCGACGATGCTTCTTATCGGCGTATCTTTATATTTGAGAGACTCTTGCGATTGAACGATCGGATCAAACTCCTCTACCTCTCCTTGAGTATGATTGAAGTCCCAATAGCGGTTGATACGACGTGATTCGGCTTCGAGAGCATTGACCGGGAAGGTCTCGTAGCTTCTACCGCCCGGATGAGAGACAAAGTAGTTGAATCCGCCCACAGAACGGTTGTTCCATGTATCTATCACGTCAAAGGTGAGCGGCGTATCGACACCGATCGTAGGGTGAAGAGCAGACCACGGCTGCCACGCCTTATAACGCACCCCACTGACATACTCTCCAAGCGTATTCGTTTCGCTCAGAGGGATCTCAACACCGTTACAAGCGATCACATAGCGTTCAGGCACAAAGTTTTTCACTTTAATCTGAAGCCTCTCTACCGATGAATCGACATATCGAGCCGTACCTTGCGAGCTCGACTCTTCGCCAAGAACATGCCATGGCTCGATCGCCGCGCGTATCTCGAAGTGCATATCATTAAGGGTACTCATTCCATAGAGCGGGAATCTAAACTCAAAGAAGGGGTCGAACCAATCCAGTTTAAATGCGTACCCTTCGGCATTCAGATACTCTACTACACTGCGTATATCCTCTTTGACATAGTGTTCAAGCAAGAATTTGTCATGCAGCTGCGTGCCCCAGCGCACGAGTTTATGCTGATAGGGTCTCTTCCAAAAACACGATACAAGAGCACGTACAAGAAGCATCTGTAAAAGTGCCATCTGCGAGTGCGGCGGCATATCGAATGCACGAAGCTCCAAAATCCCTAAACGACCGCTAGAGCTATCAGGCGAATAGAGCTTATCTATACAGAACTCGCTTCTATGCGTATTGCCCGTGATATCGGTTAGCATGTGTCTAAAGAGTCTGTCGGTTAGCCAGAACGGTACCTCGCCCTCAGGGATCTGCGAGAATGCGATCTCAAGTTCGTAGAGGTTCTCTGCCCTTCCCTCATCCACGCGAGGCGCTTGCGAAGTAGGCCCGATAAAGGCACCGCTAAAGAGGTACGAGAGACCCGGATGGTGCTGCCAAAAGGTGATGAGGCTTTGCAGCAGTCTTGGGTTGCGAAGCAGAGGCGAATCCGATGGTGTCATCGCTCCGATCGTAACGTGGTTACCGCCGCCCGTTCCCGTATGCTTGCCGTCGATCATAAACTTTTCGGTGCCCAAGCGGCATACCCTTGCATCCTCATAGAGAGTGAGCATGTTGTCGCTAAGCTCCTTCCATGATGAAGCAGGCTGGATATTTATCTCGATAACGCCCGGATCTGGAGTCACCTTTATACGGTCGGTTCTTAGATCGTGTATCGGCTCATACCCCTCTAGGATCACCGCCATGTTCATCTCTGCGGCAACCACTTCGATAGAGGCGATAAGATCCAAGAAAGACTCGGTCGTAGTGAGCGGCGGCAGGAATATGCAGAGTTTTTCATCTCTGACCTCTATACTGATAGCCGTCTTGACATACGCATGGTAACTGTTTTGTTCCGTAGTCGCTTTAGAGCGTACTTTCGCTCTTTGTTCTACTGCGCTGATATACTCGCCAAGTGCCGGGAATGCCCCGAAGAGATCGGGCTCAAAACTCTTTTCGATCTCGACATGCGGCTTTTCTAAAAGCGAGCCCAGCGGCAGACGAAGTCCAAGCGGCGAGTTTCCTGCGCTCAAATAGAGGTTACCGCGTCTGAACTCCCACTTCGAGGTAATCCATTTCGTAGCACCGAACGCCAAAGGCAGTACATACCCCACCTCGTTCCCAAGCCCTTGAGAGAGCACTTTTGCGATCGTACGGCGCTCTAACGGGTCTTTGAGGTCATACTTCATCGGATCGATATCAAGAGGCATCTCCGCCTCTTTCATGATATAGTAGATCGGGTCTTCATACGCAGGGATGATATTTTGATCGCTTACGCCAAGCGTGAGTGCTAGACGAGAGAGAAACTCTTTGGCATCGGCTGTTTTATAGTTGTACTTTTTATTCATATCGGCCAATAGATCGGGATTTTTCCATATCTTCTTGCCGTCTTTTCTCCAAAAGATGGTCGTCTGCCATCTTGGAAGCGGTTCACCTGGATACCATTTGCCCTGTGCATGATGCAGCAGCCCTCCGGGCGCAAACGAGCCTAGAAGCTTGCGAGCAAGGTCGTTCGCAAGTTTTCGCTTGTGAGGGCCGTCGGCTTCGGAGTTCCACTGCGGCGACTCCATATCGTCTATACTGACAAACGTCGGCTCTCCGCCCATTGAAAGGCGTACATCGTTAGCCTCAAGATCCCTGTCAACCTCAAAGCCAAGCTCATATATTGCCTTCCACTGCTCCTCTTTGTAGGGCTTGGTGACGCGAGGCGACTCGAAGATACGTGTCACTTTGTTCTCGAACTCGAACTCCACCTCGCACTTGTCGGATGCACCCTCTATAGCGTGTGCCGAGTTATAGTGCGGCGTACAGGCAAGCGGTATATGACCCTCTCCCGCAAAGAGTCCGCTCGTAGAGTCAAGCCCTATCCAGCCCGCCCCCGGAATATAGACCTCAGTCCAAGCATGCAGATCGGTAAAATCGGCTGCCGGGCCGCTTGGTCCGTCAAGCGATTCGACGTCGGCACTCAGCTGTACAAGGTACCCTGAAACGAAACGAGAGGCAAGTCCCAAATGGCGAAGTGCCTGCACGAAGAGCCAAGCGAAGTCACGGCATGAGCCGAGTTTTTTACCCAGTGTATATTCACACTTCTGAACTCCGGGCTCCAAACGAACCGTGTAGTTAAGGTATTGATTGATCTTTTGATTGAGCCCAACCAAAAAGTCGATTATAGAGAGATCTTTTTGAACTTTCACATCCTTTAAGAAGTTTTCGAGAAGCTCTCCGCTCTCCTCTATCTCCAGATAGGGTGTAAGCTCTTTTTTCAGATCCTCTTTGTATGCAAAAGGAAATTTAGCCGCATAGTCATCCACGAAAAAATCAAAAGGGTTGATGGTGACGAGATCAGCGACGATATCGACGTCGATGGAGAGTTCTGTCGTCTTTTCCGGAAAAACAAGACGCGCAAGGTAGTTTCCGAATGGGTCTTGCTGCCAATTAAGAAAGTGATTCTCCGGCTTGATCTTCAGGGAGTAAGCTTCGATAGGCGTACGCGAATGCGGAGCGGGGCGCAGCCTTATGATATGCGGCGAGAGTGACACCGCTCTGTCGTATTTATACTTTGTTCTATGTGAAATCGAAACTTTTAATGACATCAAAACTTCCTTGCTTTAAAGTAAAAACATTATAGGAAAGGCAAGCTCAACTAAACTTTAAAAGCCCCAGATTCAAGGAAAAATATGCGCTCGTTCCGTACCTACGCCCCCGACTTTGAAGCACGACGTCGCCGTGTAAAAGATGCGCCATTTTTTTGCTCAGCGAAAGCCCAAGCCCGGTTCCGCGCTGTGAAGTGTAGGTTGCGTTATCCAGCTGCGTAAAATCGTTAAAGAGCCTCTCTATCTCATCGGCATCTATACCGATCCCGCCACGATATTATACTTTTTCAGAAGCGTTTTGACTGCTTTTTTATCTATTTTTTCATCACTTCCGCCGTAGAGCTTCGCCTCTAGCCTCTCTAAAAGCAGCTTTACTTCGGCATCATCCCTATAGGGCATCAGCTTTATCATCAGCGATTTTTCATCGTCGATCCTGAAACTCCTCGCCTCTTTGGCGTCTCTTTTGCTCCATAGCAGCGCTCCGGCCGCACCGCTTGCGGCTCCGGCCAAAAAGAGTACGATCATCATGCCGAGTGAGACCTCATCACCCCCTTTGGCATGTGAATCTTCATCCGCCGCTTCGCCTCGCTGTATCTTTAGAGGCTCTTTTGGCTTGTTGTTGATAACGCGGACATTGATGGGCTCGGATGCGACACGTTTGATGCTTTTAGCTTTTGGATCATAAAAACGCAGCTCAAACGAAGGTATCGTAAAGTCGCTATCGGCAACGAATGCCAATTTTTGCGTCAATACGGAGCCGTTGATGTCGATCTTCTCATCAAAGACGTTCACCCCTGCGATAGCCGGTTTGAAGCTTTTGATATCCTCTAGGTTTCCATCACCCTGAACCTCCACGCTCAGGTTGAACGCTTCGCCCGCATTGACGCTTTGGCGCTGAGCACTTACCTTAAGCCCAAAATCCCCCACAAGCGTCACGCCGCCCGGAAGCGGTTTTGCATGAATCTTGAGCTCATTGGAGTAGTAGCTCTTCCACTTTATCTGCGGGATCCACATGCCGAAACTGTCTCGAGCGTTGATGCGTGAAGCGATCTTCATCACCGCTGCGGGAATGCTCAGATTCCCCTCACGTTGGGGTGCCAGTGTATAGGTGATCTTCGTGATCGCATAGCCGCCGGCTTGTTCACGAACGGGCTGCGTCTCGCCTTTAAGCCAAAATCCCTTCAGGTCGGGTGCGATGAACTTGCTATCCACCGCTTCGGCGTCGCGGCGCTGTTTGAAGGTGAGCGTTACGTCAAAAGGCTCCCCGACGAAGAGCTCGCTTTTTTGGGTCTCAAGCAAAAGGGTAAAGAGGCCGTCATTTGCACTGCTTTGGGGCTTGACCTCCACTTTGAGCGCGTTGCTCTTCTCTGCTTTTCCATCCACCTCTACCGTGATGGGCTCAATCTCACAGCTCGCTTTTGGCTCGAACTTATACGAGAGGATATACTGCTTCGCATAACTGCCGTTTATCATCTGGATGCTTGTCTGCGAACTTGTAGAGAGAATATCGCTGTTGCATATCTGCGAGATTTGAGGATCTTTGATATCTTTGCCGTCGATCAAAAGCGAGAGTGTGACGCTATCGCCCAGCTCCACGCTGCTAAAATCGAGTTTTGCCTCTACCTTTGCATAGAGGGCATGTGAAAACACTATTAAAATTGCAATTATCTTACCAAGGCTTCTCATCTTTTCTATCCTCTTTTGGTTTATCATCGCTCAGTCTGTACATAAATGAGCCGTAGTCGTTCTCTAAAAGCTGCATCCACTTCTGCTCTTCGCTCTCGCTCATCTCTTTTGGCCGACTCTTCGTCTGAGCCTTTGTAGCGCTCTGTTCTTGAAGCTCCTCTGCTTTTTGAGGCTCCTCTTTTTGCGGAGTGCTCTGGTTCATCTCATCTGAAGCTTTTTGATCTCTCTCTTGGCCATTTTGCTCTTTGTTTTTGGACTCTTCAGATCGGTTGGAGTCCTTTGCATCGGATTTTTGATTCTCTTCTTTTTGGCTCTTGGAGTCACCCTCTTTGCTATCTTGGCTGCTCTTTTGCTCATCCTCTTGCTTATTTTGATCTTTATTGCTTTGCTGATCTTGTTTTTGCTCTTCAAGCAGCCTTTTTACCGTTTCGTAATCTTCGCGCGTCGCTTTGTCCTCGTGCAGTTTGAGCGAGTTTTCATAATACTCCAGCGACTTTTGCAGCTCCTCACGGGTGCCTTTTTTGGCATGTGAAGATGCAAGATTTGCAAGGATATTCGCGCTCTCTTGTTTGGTTGCGCCTGTGGCTTTCTCATAGTGCTCTATCGCTTTATCGTAGTCGCCCATCTTATAGTAGGCGTTGCCGGCATTGAAGTGGCTTTGCGGATTTTGCGCACTCTTGGCATGTGATTCATAGATCGCTGCCGCTTCGCTAAATTCACCCTTTTCATAAGCCTCTTTGGCTTTTTGCAGATCCATAAAGTCCAAGAGTCCGGCATGTGAATATGGAGCGTTTGCAAGCAATAGAGCCAAGATAAGCCCTGAGGGCACCTGTACGTTTTGGCGCTTGCTCATGGAGCTCGTTGCTATTAAAAGCAGTAGAAGCGAAAGACCCAGAGGATAGTAAAAGAGCGGTATATAGCGTTTGATCTCTTTGCTTTTGAGATCCTTTTTATTCTCTAGACTCATCATCTCCGCGACCATCCGCTTGATGTCTGCATTGGAGTTCACGCCCTCTATATAGACCCCGCCGCTCTTGGTCGCAAGGTCGGCTATCTTCTCATTGAGCTTCGAGACGACGATCTCGCCTTTGTATTTGATGAAGCTGCCGTCACTCTGCTTGATCGGTGCGCCTTTTAAGGAGCCCACGCCGATAACGAATACGACGATCTCATGCTCTTTGGCATAGGCTATCTCGTTTGAAAAATCCTCGTTGTCGCCGCCGTCACTAAGGATAAGCAGATACTTCTTCCCCTCTTCGGCCGATTTTGCCACAACTTCGAGCAAAGAGATGAAATCGGTTCCCTTTTCGCTCATCGATGAAGTTTTGAGTTCGCGAAGCAAAAAGGCAACGGCGTCATGGTCAAAACTGAGCGGCGAGACAAGATAGGAGTTTTTGGCAAACGCCACCACCCCTATGCGCTCGTTGGGTGCATCTTTTAAGAGTTCAAGCGCCTTTTGGCGCGAGAGTTCAAGGCGGTTTGGGTAAACATCCTCTGCAAGCATCGAATCGGAGATATCAAGCGCTATGGTGATATCGGAGCTCTTCGCTTTTACCTCTACACTTCCCTCTTCGATAACGGGCTGGGCAAGCGCGACGATAAGCAAAA
>JACXUD010000276.1 GCA_014764025.1 Campylobacterota bacterium
TTCACACCCATCATGCACTCGATGCCATCACAATAGCCTTTGCCACGCAATCGATGGTGCAAAAACTCTCTACTTATTATAAAGCAAAAGAGACAAGACATGAAAAAGAGAAACCTCTTTTTAAAGCTCCGATGAGTAATTTTAGAGATGCCGTAGATAGTGCATTAAAGCTAGAGCGAACAGAAACCATCACGACAAAGAGCGGGAGTGAGATTACGCTCAATCGTCTGCTTATTAGCCGTCCTCCACGTGCAAGCGTAACGGGTGCGGCACACAAAGAGACTATCCAAAGCCCAAAAGAGTATAAAGGGCGAGGCGTTACCGTCAATGCAGGCAAAGGTATTTGCGACAACGGTGATATGCCAAGAGTTGATGTGTTTTCAAAAGATGGCAAATACTATCTTGTGCCTATCTATGTAGCTGATTTTGCGAAAGAGGAGTTACCGAATAAAGCTATTGTTGCCCTAAAACCTTACCAGGAATGGGATGAAATAGATGATTCGTTTGAATTTTTATTTTCGATTCACAAAGAAGATATTGTAGAAATTAAAACTAAGCAAACGCCATCGCGTCCATCGGTTATTGTAAAAGGATACCTATCACAAGTTGTTAGCTCTACTGCTCAAATTGTTTTAGAGAATATTGACAATTCAGAAAATGAAATTTTTTCACGTGATAAAAACAAAGATGGCACACCAAAGGGCGACAGCATTGCTAGATATGGCTCTAAAACTTTAGTTTACATCAAAAAATACACTATCGACCCACTAGGCTACTACCATGAAGTAAAAGGTGAAAAACGGCTTGGAACTATCTCGCAAGAGAGAAAAAAACGAGAAAAAATAAAAAATAGCTAAAATAAGCCGATCTCTTCTCACTTCATTACAAGGAGCATAAGATGGGATGGCGAACACTGCATATAGCAAACCCGGCACGCCTTAGCCTTCGGCACAACTCTTTGGTGCTTGATAACGGCGAAGAGCACACCATACCGCTAAGCGATCTATCAAGCGTCGTTATAGAGTCACGGCAATGCACTCTTACTTCGCCGCTCATTGATGCACTTGCACAAAGCGGAGCATCTCTATTCGTCTGCGACGATAAACACATACCTTCCTCTGTTCTTCTGCCCTTTCATGCACATAGCCGCCAAGCAGGAGTTGCTAGAGCCCAAGCCATTTGGAGCGAGCCTTTTAAAAAGCGGTGCTGGCAAAAGATTATTCATGCCAAAGTAACCAATCAAGCCGAACTTCTAAAAAAAAGAGATCATAAAACAAGTCAGTTTTTACTTGGCCTTCGCGTTCATATCACATCAGGCGATAGCGGCAATGTTGAAGCCCAAGCTGCAAGAGAGTATTGGAGTGCACTCTTTGAGAACTTTGCTCGGCATGTGAATGAAAACGACATACGCAACAGCGCTCTTAACTACGGGTATGCCATAGTGCGCGGTATGGTGGCGCGCGCCGTTGTGGGTGTGGGTTTTTTGCCCGCCTTTGGGCTGCACCACTCAAGCGAGCTCAACGCATTCAATCTTGCCGATGACCTCATCGAACCTTTTCGCCCATTTGTAGATGCTATAGTAAGAGAGCTGCTTGACGAAGACGGCGACGAACTCCCTCTGCAATTGAACATGCGATACAAAACAAGATTGCTTGACCTCATCACTATGCCTTGCCGATTTGGCGATATTGAAACCACACTCCCCTACGCGTGTGAATTAGCAGCCGAATCACTCCTGCGAGCCACAAACGCTAAAGATCCATCTTTGATAGAGACGGTAAGTTTTGTATGAGCGAGGCACGATTTATGAGACTTCTTGTATTTTTCGATTTACCTACAAGCACCAAAAAAGAGCGAAAAGAGTATGCGAAATTTCGTAAGTTCCTACTCAAAGAGGGGTATGACATGTTGCAATTTTCCGTCTATTGCCGAATTTGCAAAGGTCAAGATA